>JAYVVP010000290.1:0-9407 GCA_043786935.1 Pseudanabaena sp.
TGCAGTTAACCAATACAGTTAACCAAATCTACCGCTAATGTATTCTTCAGTAGCGGTTTGCTTAGGGCTGCTGAAGATCACTGAAGTGCGATCAATCTCCACTAGTTTGCCTGTACGCTTACCAGTTTCGCTAAGTTCAGTATTAAAAAATGCAGTCATATCAGCCGATCGCGATGCTTGTTGCATGTTGTGCGTCACGATAATCAGCGTATATTTTTGCTTTAGTTCTTGCATTAGTTCTTCAATGCGAAGCGTCGAGATTGGGTCAAGTGCTGAACATGGCTCATCCATTAAGATTACCTGTGGCTCAACAGCGATCGCTCTGGCAATACAAAGACGTTGTTGTTGACCGCCAGAGAGAGCTAAACCACTCTCTTTGAGTTTGTCTTTTACCTCATCCCAAATAGCCGCTGAGCGCAATGACTTTTCGACCAATTCATCCATAGCGGTCTTCGATCCTCTAAATCCATTGATTCGGGGACCAAATGCGATATTTTCGTAAATCGATTTTGGAAACGGGTTAGGTCGCTGAAACACCATGCCAATATGACGACGTACCGCTACAGGATCAATCTTAGGATCGTAAAGATTGTGACCGTTGAAAGTGATTTCGCCTCTAACTTTGGCTCCTTCAATAAGATCGTTAAGACGATTAAAACATCTCAATATCGTACTTTTGCCGCAACCTGAAGGTCCAATAAATGCGGTGATTTGATTTTTGAAGACTTCTAAGTTAACGTCCGCTACTGCTGGTGAGTTGGAACTATAAAAAACATTAACGTCTTTAACTTTTAAAATTGCCTGACTTTCGGAAGATTTGCTGCTTAAGTTCATTGTAAAAAACCAAATTTGTTAGATTTATCCTTCATCAAATACTCTGAATTATTGCCTCAAATTACTTAGCCCGACTGCGTAAGAAGATCGCGATTAAGTTCATCCCTAAAACTAAAAGCAGAAGCACAACAATACCAGCCGAAGCCAAGGTCTGAAATTCCGCTTTAGGATCCCCAACCCATTCATAAATTTGGTAAGGCAAAACTGAGAAGAAGTTATCGTTTGACCATAATGTATCTTTAAATACATCTCCCAAGTTACCACTAAATAATGCCCCAAAATTTAAGGGTGTAGCTTTAGGATCGAATAAAACCGTACCAGCACCTAGAACGACAATTGGTGCAGTCTCACCAATCCCTCTAGAAGTAGAAATAATCACGGCGGTCAAAATTCCTGGTAATGCAGCAGGCAAAACATGATGGCGAATTGTTTGCCATTTGGTAGCACCGACTCCATAAGAGGCTTGACGGATGGATTGAGGAACGGCTCTAATAGCTTCTCGCGAAATGACAATTACTGGCGGTAAAATCAGCAATGTGATTGTTAAGATACCTGTAACCAATACGGCTCGGCCGCTATACAAACCACGTACAAATAGACCTAAGCCCAATAAACCATAAATAATTGATGGAATACCAGCTAAATTATAAATATTTAGCTCAATTAACTCTGAGAACCAGTTTTTCTTGGCATATTCTTCCAAGTAGATTGCCGAGCTAACTCCTAATGGAATTACTAACACCAGCACATATGCAAGCATCCAAATAGATCCGAGAATCGCGGCTTTATATCCAGATTCTAAAGGACGGCGTGATGGATATAGTTTAAATAAATCCCAGTTAAGACGATTTGCTGCATCTCTAACTACATCAAAGATTAAGAACGCGAGAATGATTAGTCCGAGGGAAGTAGCAAAGATGCAAAAGGCTGCAAATATTTTTCCCCATAACTGTCTAGACTCTAGTTTGGGTTCAAATTTTGACTCGCTAGATGATCCATCGAACGGATCTAATATGTCTGAGCCGTTACTCATAAGTTTCTTGAAATCGCTTGCTAATTTGCTTACTGATAATATTTAGAAGGAGCGTAATCAGAAACAGCGTCATGCCAACGGCAAAAAGGGCCTCGTATTCTACGCTGCCGACTCGTGAGTCGCCTTTAGCAACTTGAGCGATGTAAGCCGTCATTGTGCCAACTGTTTGTCTGGGATCGAGAGTCAAGATAGGACGTTGACCAGCCGCGATCGCCACAATCATCGTTTCCCCAACCGCGCGAGATATTCCCAAAATGATCGCAGCGCAGATGCCAGACAAGGCTGCGGGAAAGACAATACTAGTTGCAACTTCTTTTTTTGTGGAACCAAGCCCATAAGCGGCTTCGCGAAGAGACTGAGGTACAGCGATCATTGCATCAGTACTAATCGAAGCGATCGTTGGGATAATCATTACACCCATAATTAACCCTGCACTGAGAGCGTTAAAGCCTTGCAGCCCAGGAATTATTTTGGCGAGGATGGGGGTAATAAATGTCAAAGCAAAGTAGCCGTATACAACTGTTGGCACACCAGCTAGCAACTCAATTATCGGGCGTAAAAATTTACTCAATCTTGGCGAGGCATACTCAGAGAGATAAATGGCTGTTGCCAGCCCTAAAGGAGTTGCCACTAACATGGCAATTAGAGCCACCATCAATGTGCCGTTAACTGTTGGCCATACGCAAAAACTTTTGTCAGCGAATTGCGGTGTCCAGCTACAGCTATAGCTACCATTTTCTAGGGTCTTACCAAAAAGAAACTCGCCGATACTTGCCTTGCCAAAAAAACTAATTGTTTCTGAAGCCAATATATAGACGATCGCAACCGTCGTTAGTACGGAAACGAAAGCACAAAAAAGCAACACATAGCCAATCGCACTTTCTTTAATGTTGCGATCGGCGCGTTGATATAGATCGAGTGAATCGGGTTCAGGAGTGTTCACAGAACTTGTCCTTAAAAATTTAACTAGGCAAATAAAAAATTTAAGCCCTCCAATCCTAGACTAGCTTGGATAGGAGGACTTATTTATCTAACAAACTACTTCAAGTCTTTTGCCATCAATTCAGATACAGAAACTCCAGCAGGAGCATCCATAAAGGTTGAACCTAATGTAGCCTTAGCAAAACGATCTTTAACCTTGGTAAGAGCATCACCAGGAAGAGGGACATAGCCAACTTCCTTGACGAGTTTTTCATCTTTGCTCAAGTAAAACTCAATAAAAGCCTTGACTTCAGGGCGAGCTAGAGATTTCTTGCTGACGTAGATAAACAGAGGACGAGACAGGGGAGAATATTTGCCAGTGTTAATATTCTCAGCAGTAGGAGCGACGCAACCCTTGCCACCATCAACTTCAACAGCGTTTAGCTTCTTGGCGTTTTCTTCAAAGTAAGAAACCCCAAAGAAGCCCATTGCACCCTTGCTGCCTTGAACACCCTTAACGGTGATGTTATCATCTTCGCTAGGTTGATAATCTTTACGGATCACCTTAGATTTTTTATTGATGGCTTCGGTAAAGTAGTCAAATGTACCAGAGTCAGCACCTGCGCCAAAGAGAGCAATTGTTTCTTTGGGAAAACTAGGGCGAACTTGATCCCAAGATGTGATTTTCCCTTCTGATTCAGGACTCCACATGGTGTTTAGTTCGGCAACCGTAAGGCACTTTGCCCAAGTATTTTCTTTGTTAACAACTACAGTCAGACCATCAACAGCGATAGGAAGTTCAACAAACTCTACACCATTCTTCTTGCAATCTTCGGCTTCTTTAGCTTTGATTGGACGAGAAGCATTAGAAATATCAGTGTCTCCAGCACAGAATTTCTTAAATCCACCGCCAGTACCGCTAGTACCGACAGGAACCTTTACGCCAGAATTGGATTTAGCGAAGTCTTCAGCAACTGCTTTGCTGATCGGAGCAACTGTACTAGAACCATCAATGGTGATGTTGCCAGATAAATTAGAGGCTACTGGTGCAGTAGTTTTAGCCGCCGTTGTTTGTGTCGCTGCGGGGCTAGTTGCTTTAGTAGTGGACGGGGTGTCATTGCCGCTACAAGATGCTAATGTTGCGGCTAATGTAACAATTGTTACAAAAGTTAGAACATTACGATTGATATTCTTCTTAGACATCATAAAAATCTTACTGCGATTATATCTATATACGGTTGGCTGAGCATTCAAACTAGTCAAGATCGATACTAAACTGCATATGTCAACCGAAGGTTAAGGAATGTTAAAGAAGCAGTTAAGTTTAGGTTTCAACTAGAGTTTTCGCAGTAATGCACATCGATAACTATACGTGGGTTAAGAGATTGATTTGTAATCATCACAATATAATTATAATTACGAGTAAATTATTAATGAAATTTAAGTTGATTATTCATGGAACTTAATTCTTTAAATGCAATTTATCTACGAATATAGACTGATGCTTTGGCTATGTGTGCGATGATTATCTAATTATCTTGTCGTTAGGTTTTGTTGACTGTGAATACCGTCCGTACTGTTTCTGATACCAAAAAAGACTTTTATTTAGCCTTCCCTAAGCCAGTCAACCAAGTTTATCGGCGGGTTATAGATGAGCTTTTAGTAGAAATTCATCTACTGAAAGTCAATCAAACATTTGTGTACGACTCAATTTTTGCACTCGGTGTAGTTACAGCTTTTGATCGCTTTACGGTTGGTTACAAACCTGAAACCGATCGCTTTGCCGTATTTCATGCTTTATGTTCAGCGCTTCAATTTGAATCTGATCGCATTCGCCAAGATGCCGTAACTTTGAGTGATCTCGCCACGCGATCGCCTGATCAGGTCAAGACTCTATTAACTAATCTAGATTCTGGGATTAACCTTGAGCCGCTCTCAGGGCAGTTACAAACGATTGCTACTAAAGAAAATTTTAAATATAGCCGTTTGCTAGGCGTGGGACTATACGCATTACTTGAAATTAGTGATCCTGATGCGATCGCTGATCCTGCTAAACGTGAAGCAGTCGTCAAGTTAGTGGGCGAGACTCTTAAGTTTGGCAGCGATCGCTTGCTTAAGGATATTGATCTATATCGCTCTAACCTCGACAAGATTGAGCAAGCACGTCAGATGATTGCGGATATGGTGGAAGCCGAACGTAAAAAACGCGCTCAAAAAGAATCTGCAACAACGGTTGTAGCTACTGATGTAGCCGTCGAACCCAGTAGTGAGTCTTAATCTGAAATTAGAAAGAAAAAAGGCGGCACTTTGAGCCGCTTTTTTAATGCTGTCTTTTATTAATATATGCTCGCTCTAAGGCTTGAATTAAATCTTGCACTTGGATAGGTTTACTCATATAATCGCGCATTCCTGCTTGCAGACATATATCGCGATCGCTTTCAAAGGCACTAGCCGTTAGGGCAATAATCCAAGGGCTTTGAGGAAATTCTAAAATGATTCTTTTAGTAGCGGTTAGTCCATCCATTTCTGGCATATTTACATCCATCAGAATCACATCATAGGTTTTACGATACATTGATTCTAGGGCTTCGATACCATTGGCGACCGCATCAATTTTATAGCCTAAACGCTCAAGAAAACGGATGGCAACTTTTTGGTTGACGATATTATCTTCAGCCAGCAAAATCTTTAAAGGGAATTTGATTGCAAAATTTGGATCAAAGATGGAATGACTTTTCGGTTTCATCTGGATTTCAACTTGAGATAGCTTAATTTCCAAAGCAACTGTAGCAATCGTAAATGAGAAAGTAGAACCAACTCCTACTTCACTCTTTACAGACATCTCACCGCCCATAAGTTGAGTTAGCCGATTGGAGATCGCTAGTCCTAGCCCAGTACCGCCATATTGACGCGTGGTGGAAGAATCTACTTGACTAAATGGTTTAAATAAGCGATCGTAGCGATCTTTGGGAATGCCGATGCCAGTATCTTTAACCGCAAATAATAATTGATATGAGGTTTCTGAATTATTATCTGAACTATTAATATTTTTAACTTCGACGGGAATCTCAATAATAGATACTTGCAAATTCACCGAACCTTTAGGTGTAAATTTAATTGCATTACTCAATAAATTGACTAATATTTGTCGCAAGCGAGTTATATCGCTCCTAATCCATTCAGGCACATTAGTAGCCATGGCGTAAGCTAACTCAATACCTTCAGACGATGCGCTAAGTGCTAAAAGATCTAAAGATTCTTCAATACAATCTCGTAAATTAAAAGACTGAATATCTAGGCTAAATTTTCCTGATTCAATTTTTGAGAAGTCAAGAATATCATTGATAATCGTCAGTAAATTATTACCACTTGACCTAATTATTTCCGCAAATTCTTGTTGTTCGGAGTTAAGCTGTGTATCTAAGAGCAAACTTGCCATACCAATCACCGCATTCATAGGGGTACGAATCTCATGGCTCATCGTGGCGAGAAATTCACTCTTAGCTCTATTAGCGGCTTGCGTTGATTCCATTACTTGCAACATTTCGATGTTGGCTAACTTGAGATCAGTAATATCGTTATTTGAGCCAATCATGCGAATAGGTATACCTTTGTCATTCCATAAAGCCATTGAGTGAGTTAATATCCATTTATAGCTTCCATCTTGACAACGCATTCTATATTCAGTTATGCAACATGGGATTTCATGACCGAAATATTTTTCCTGATCTTTTAAGACGCGATCAATATCTTCAGGATGAATTAAGTCGATCCAATTAATCTGATCTTCATGATCGGGATTAGGCTCAAAGCCCAACATTGTCCGCCAACGCACTGATCGAAACACTATACCAGTTTCTATATCCCAGTCCCAAATCCCATTATTACAAGCTTGAATGGCAAGTTGCCAGCGTTCTTCACTTTTGAGAAGTTCTTGACTACGTTCTCGTACTCTTTCTTCTAAATTGAGATTAATTTGGTGAATTTCTTGAAACTTTTCTTGTAAAGCGATCGCCATTATTTTAAAGTTGTAACCAAGCGTATCAATCTCTTCAAAGCTTTTTGATTCCCATGCAAAATCAGACTCAACCGAGAGATTTTGCTGGAGATCGGTGGTGAGGCGCATTAGTTTTGCAATCGGTTTTAGCAAACGGCGACTGAGTGAATCTGCCGCTAATGTTGCTAATAGAATAATCCCCATTACGATCATTAGAATATATGTATACAGATTCTCTAGCGCATTGATATAGGGAATTGGCGACAATCTTACAACTAACGTCCAAGGATTCTGCTCACCAACAGCAACCTGCTGTACATAATATGATTTGCGCCACCGAGTCATCATTGGATCTCCTTTCATTGGCGGAAGCAACTGGATCTGCTCTGGTTTAAAAGCGCGAATTTCTCCTTGCTGTCGCAAATCAAAAATCTGTCCTGATATTAAATTTGAGGAGGTGCTAGAAATTACTTGTTTAATGCGATCTACTAAAAGTACTTCAATATTCCATATTGTTGAGTTTTCTGTTAAAAAGTCTGTAAACTGAATGATATTTAGGGAACCAATAACAATTCCATCGAAACGATTGTTTTTGAGAATTGGCATAGCCACCTCAATATGTGGAATAGAGGCTCCGTTATCACTGTAAATATCGCTAAAAGTTATATCTAAGCTAGAGCGTACCTTTTGAAAAATCTCTCCATTATCTATATATTCATTTAGGCTAGCTCTTTTTGCATCAGGAATACTAGGAAACGCAGATAAAATATTGCCCTGTGCATCTGCGGTGTAGATACTTAAAAGCGAGGGCGTGACTTTACCCAATGCAGTAGTGACAGATTGCAATCGGTCTAAATTATTATTGTCAGATGCTAAAGTTGCTAATTCTTTTAAAGTTCGCAAATTAGTACGATTCCAAACTTTTAGGTCAGTATATATAGAAGACGTGCTGGAACGTAATTGATTACTAATTTCAGTCTCAACGTTGTTTAGTGATTGATAGCCTGTGACTACAGCAATAGAAAGTATAGGAAAAAATACAAAGGCTAATAACAAGTTAAATAGCACTTGCTGAATGGTCAAATGATGCCAATCATTTTGTCTTTGCTGAAACCATTTCTGTAATGGTAAGTAATCAAGACATAAGTGAGCAATGAGAGCATTAAATGTGCCATTAATTGCTTGCTTTAGGACAACTAAGATAACTGTGCTAATTCCTAATTTAAGAAAAAAGAAATAAAAACAAGCCGATAAAGGAATGCCTAAGCATAACCAGTAAGAAAGCACTATCAAAACTATATTGTGCGATCGCTTTTGCTTGTTTGCACTTTGCTTGTTTCCATAATTTAGGGCAATCCCTACCCAAAGTGTTTCTAAAATCAACAGAACTACTGCATAGGGATGTCCCCAAAGAAAGTATGTACAAGTACTAGCGATCGCAGAAACCACTACCCCTATTCTTATCCCGTAGAGATAAGTAGCGATCAGAACAAAAATGCTGCCAAATAAAAAGTCAACCCCCAAAAATAGTGGCAACCGAAAATGATTTCCCAAATATCCTAGGCTTGCAAATAATAAAATTGCCAAGAAGCCTTTAAATTTACTTTTAAAAAAAGCATGAAAAAATCCTGAGATAAGTAAAGAAAAATTCATAGGATAACTGTCATTAATTTATTGCAGGACTTTTATCTTTTGAATGATTCCAATACCAAATATCGGTGTGGGATCTAAGCCTGTAATCAGACGGAAATGGGTGGGAGAAATATTTGGGGTAATTAAAGTATTTTCCCAAGACTTTAAAAGATCATGCGATCGCTCTAGGAAGGCAACACCACGAACAAGAGGCATGATCCGCCAACTATCGATCAAGATTTCAACAAGCGCTAATTCAATTTGTGGAGGTGCGTAGGCTTGTAATAAATCTTCTAAATATTCATCAAAATGTTCATCATCAGAGCCATATAACTGATAGCTATCGACGATGTACTTTACTCTTTGACGACTAATTTGTTCCCATGCTTCCATAACGCTCTCGGCTTTTGTTAGCTATACAAAGTCAATTAAAATCTAAACTTTTGTTAAGCAATGCATTATTATGGTAGTTATTTAATGGTTAGTATAACTGCTTGATAAAGATTCTTACACATTAAAATGATCCCTCAGAAATTAAGATTAAAAAATTTCTTGAGCTACCAACAATTAGCCTTGAATTTTAGTGGGCTTCATGTTGCTTGTATTTGTGGTGCGAATGGTGCGGGGAAGTCTTCATTATTGGAAGCAATTACTTGGGCAGTTTGGGGTGCGAGTCGGGCTGGAAGTGAAGATGATGTAATTCATATGGGTGCTAAAGAGGCTCAGGTGGACTTTACTTTTATTGCGGGTAGTGAGGTTTATCGAGTGATTCGGACGCGATCGCGTAATAGTTCAACTTCTTTAGAATTTCAAATACAGAGTGAAGGCAAGTTTAAATCCTTGACCGAGCGAAAGGTACGTTCAACTCAACAAACAATTGTTTCACATCTAAAAATGGATTATGAGACTTTTGTTAATTCAGCTTATTTGCGTCAGGGTCGTGCTGATGAATTTATGCTCAAGCGTCCTAGCGATCGCAAACAAATTTTA
>JAYVVP010000291.1:0-9372 GCA_043786935.1 Pseudanabaena sp.
AGCTAAGGGATAACGAAAATTCCAGAGATGTCCTTTGACTTCTTTGCTGTCAACTTCTAGATCAGAAACTGCTGATTGCGAAGCGGGACACCAGTTGACTAGATATTCCCCTCGATAGATCAGCCCTGCTTCGTAGAGTTTAACAAAAGATTCGGTAACCGAATTAGATAAGCCTTCATCCATCGTGAAACGTTCGCGTGTCCAGTCGGCGGATACACCTAAACGGCGCAGTTGCGAAACAATTGTGCCGCCCGATTCTGCCTTCCATTTCCATGCACGCTCAAGAAAATTTTCACGCCCGACTTCTTGATTGGTTTTCCCTTCGGCTTTAATTTGTTTGTCGAGAATAGTCTGTACAGCGATACTGGCGTGATCTGTGCCTGGCAACCAGAGGGCGTTAAACCCACGCATTCGATGATAACGGATTAAAATGTCAATTAGTACTTCTTGAAAAGCATGACCCATATGCAAACTGCCTGTAACGTTGGGCGGCGGGATCATAATGCAGTAGGGTTCTTTATCACTTTGACTTTCTGCTACAAATACGCCACTTTCCTCCCAATATTTTTGCCACTTGGCTTCAGATTCGAGAAAATTATATTGTTTTGGAAGTTCGGTCGTACTCATAGCAGTTACTTAAAGAATTGTGATGCTTAATTAGAAGTTACATTTAGCTTATATCTTATAGCGTTTCCTAAACTAGCAATCTCCAGATCTCTACAAATCAAGCTCAACAATTCTACCTATAAAAGCAACTTTGGGCTTTGTAGCATTGCAGGTACGGTAAACCCTAAAATTGCTTGTGATGAAAGTTAGTCAGATGATCGCATTCGTTAAAACTAATCTTTATAATGAGAATTGTAAGAGCAAATTAGATTGGTTTGAGATTAAAGCTTAAAGTGAGATAAACTCTTAGCCCAGACTTAAAACCATTAAAAAATTGGTCGGTTTCTGGCGATCGCTATATTTTCATTGGCAGCTACTAAATAGATAGTTAAGCCATATCATTTGTTAGGAGTAACTACCTTGGAAGTAGATCAGTTATTAGAATTATACGGACAGGGACAACGTAACTTTGCCAATATAGACCTTAGTAATGCTCAATTACGTAGTGTGGTTTTAACGGGGATTGATTTACGTGGGTCTACTTTGAACAAAGCTGATTTGAGTAGCGCTAATTTAATTGATGCTAACTTGACAGGCGCTAAGTTAATTGAGACCAACCTTAGAGGTTCACTGATCAGGGGAACAAACTTTTCGGATGCAGACTTAAGTTGGGCAAATCTAACTTGGTCAAATTCATCAAGCACCAAATTTTTGCGAGCTAATCTAAGTCTCACTAACTTTAGTGGCGCAAATTTGATTGAGGCAGACTTTACAGGCGCAATTATGAAAGGTGCAAATCTGCGCGGTACAAATTTGCGGGGTGTAATATTGAAAAATTTGCGAACTTGTATCGATACAGAATTTACAGGTGCTCGGAATTTGGACGATCCCACGCGTTCATATCTTTGCACCCTGGCTAGCGGCACTCATCCATTTACCAAAAATGATAGTCGGCAAACTTTAGGCTGTCCAATCTAAACTCCAAACTTAAAGCGGTGGTTTTGTTCGCCGCTTTACAGCTATTTGCTTTCAAACCTGCCACAAATAAGAATATAAAACCAATGGTGGGGCTTCGCCCCGCGACCCTTCTTGTAGCGGGTTTGATCAACAACTGCTTTAAGTTTAGTTAAGGCGTTTCGCTAACTTGCAACAGATAAGGAAAAGAAGTATTTTTTTCATAAGAACCAACCCATACTTCATAGGTTCCTTCTAACCAGTCACCACTAATTTCAGGATTGCGATCGCTAACATCATCGCTACACCAACTGCCCCCAGGACCTTTCAATAGTAGGATCGTATCGCCAGAGCTTTTAACTTGTAGTTTGAGATATTTAAACGGTCTTGTTAGTGTAATTTTGTGATCTGAGTCTGCGTCAATAAAACCAATACAGTCCCCTGTCTCGGTTGTCTTGCGTCCAGATGTGGTTTGGGTTTCCACACCGCCACCACTAATTCCCCGTAACTCGATCGCTGTAGGAGAAAAACTTGGCGCGATCGCAATATCTTCAAACATGCGAACGATACTAGCTTTTTTACCTGAAGTAATTTCTGGTTTTACTTGGGTTAAGATTTTCGGTGAAATCTCGACTTTTGGCGTTGAGCTTTTCATGGGCTGCGTTCGGACAGGAGATGCTACAGCTATGACGGCGGTCATCATAGCAGTTAGGGTCAATATTAGCGATCGCGTTGGAGATTGTCTCATGCCACAAATATATTGTTCAAAGACCTAGATTTTAGCATTCTGTACAAAAGTCACAAACCAAAAATTGGCTAAGGCATTTCGCAATTTCTATACTTACAGCGTGAAGGTGAAGTCTTTTACTAATAGACCAGGTACGAGAATGCCTCCCAGCGATCGCTTCTCATAAGTACCTGTATCGGGAATAAATTCACGAAAGTTGGTTAAAGCTTCGAGATTTTCGCCTAAAAAGTTGTAAATACTATCATCAAAGCGAAGATTGGTGATTGGGGCAATAAATTCGCCATTTTCAACCCAGAAGCAAGCATAGCGAGTCATTCCTGTAATTCTACCGCCAGTGCGATCGCTCCAGTTTAGATAATGTAAATTTGAAAGATAAAGTCCTGTATCTAATCGTTTGAGAATATCAGCTTCGGCTAAATCCCCTACTGCGACTTCTGGCGATCGCATTGATTCACTGCTGTTTGCACCATTGGCAATTTTGCCATATTCCTTAGCACTGCGAGAACTGACTAGAGTATTGATCAGCTTTCCATTGGCAATAACTGATAAATATTCGGGAGCCACCTCTCCTAACCTGTTAAAACGAGGCACATTTCCATAGGTAAAATTTTCGTTGAGAGATAGTAATGGAGAAAGAGCGCGTTCTTGATTTCTTAATTTCAAAAGAGAGCTGCTTCCCTGTTGTAAACTAGACTCACCCACACTTCCCGCTAAAAAGCTGAATAAATCTGATGCAGCCACAGGTGCAAAATAAGTATGATATTGTCCGCGTTCCACAGTTTTGTTTTGTCTTTGCAAGGATACTAATTGTTGTTTAGAACGCTCAATCTGTAAATTATAAGATTGGGGTTGCCATTCCTGCCCTGCATAAATACCTTTGACAGCTTTTTCCCCTGAACTGGTCTGCACAAACATTGAATAATCAACAAAAAAAGAATCTGTTGCGAACCAATGCCTTTGCCCTGCGGAGTTAGCATTGGCGCGGATAACTGAACCTGATGCGTAGAACCCTGTAAAATCAACGTTATTGACTGGATCGAGAATTGTGGCGATCGCTTCAGTTGTCTCTAACAAACTACCCTGATAAACTTCGCGACTCGAACCTTGGTTTTTAGGGATGACTAGATAAGGATTTTCAGGGATTTGGGCGACTTCTTGTCGTAAATAATCAAGATTTTCTAAAGCGTAAGTAATATCTATTTGGCGATCGCCTGTAAATGGAAACTCAGCAAAAGCTTCTCGTTGATTAGAAATTAACGAAATCGTCACATTCCCATCAGCCACTACTCCCGACTGTCGAACCTTAGCGTTATTAAATCTTGTAAATTGGCTGCGCTCACTATCCAAGTTAATCGTTAAATGTTCACCCTGAGCAAGACTATCAATTAAGCGATCGGCAAGTTCATAAAAGGCTTCTTCTAATCCACCTCCTAAATTTGGTTCTTCCAGATGTAGGCTCATTAAAAATTAGTTCTAAATAAAGTTTTTTCTATTCCTAAAGATAGCATTTTCTATCTTGGTATTCTAAGCTGCTCTATGAAGCACAAAATTGAAAGGCAAAATCTAATCTGTATGATCAGATCCTTAGTAGTGGGAAGGCGATCGCCAAAGAAAAAAGCAGAGGAGAGTGCAAAGCGCTTCCCTCTGCTTGGTGGATTTTAAAATTAGAAAAGATTAATTATCACTCTTCTCGCTTTTTATCCACACCGAAACGGAGCCAGCATTGCAACGGAATTCTGCCCATCCTTCATCATTTGTAGTAATCAATTCATCCACATGCTCTGTGAGATCTCTATAAGTACAGTTGGGATGTCCAATTTGCATTGATTTTCTACCGTCTTCCCCATTCGTTAACACCACTGCCATACCATCGGGATGCTCCTCATCTCCCAATCGCGTCCAGCCAATTGTATTGGGATGGTCAAAATAATCGTACTGCTCACCATAGGCATAGGTTTGCCTTGCAAAAAGAAACTTATCAAGCAACCATTGGTGACTTTCGATCCAGATTTCATATTCATTGCCATCCTTGCCAAAGTCTTTGTAATGTGCGCCATAGTAATCAGCATAAAAAATACAAGGATATCCTTCGCGTCGCAATAAAATTAGCGCATAGGCTAATGGCTTAAACCAAGCTTCGACGATTGACTCTAGTGATTGCAAAGGCTGCGAGTCATGATTGTCTACCAAGGTAACCGCAAGCGCAGGCTGCTGCTGAACCAACGTATTATCAAAAATTTTGGTTAGGTCATAATCTTGGCCAGCTTGACTTGCTACATGGAAGTTGTAATGCAAAGGCGCATCAAATAAATCAACCTTGCCATCAGTTACCTCAATAAAATGATGTAAAGCTTCTACTTCGTAAGACCAGTACTCTCCAACCGCAAAGAACTCGCGTTTTGCATAATGATTTACATGATCTAACCATTCATGAAAGAAGTCGGCTGACACATGCTTAACAGCGTCAAATCGAAATCCATCAACTTGAGTCGTGTCATAGTACCATTCTCCCCAATATTTGAGTTCTCCTTGCACTTCAGGATTTCTTACATCAAGGTCGCAACCCATCAAATAATCAAAATTACCTTTCTCTAAATCAACGTTGTCATCAAATGACTTGCCTTTAAGTAAGTAGACCGCATCCTCTCCTTCGTTATAAGCGTTGTAATCGATCGCCGCAAAATGCCACCAATGCCATTCCATGGTGGAGTATTTACCCTTACGTCCTGGAAAAGTAAAGTGAGTCCAACCTTTAATTTTTTGGTAGTCTCCAATTACCTTATGGCGATCTTCCATACTCATAGGTGTCGCTTCACCCTCTTCTTCTTGATCTCCACCCATTTTGTGATTAAACACTACATCGGCATAGATGCTGATTCCTGCCTTCTTAGCAGCTTGAATTGCATGAATGTATTCATCTTTAGTGCCATACTTTGTCCGCACAGACCCTTTCTGATCAAACTCACCTAAATCAAACAAATCATACACGCCATAACCCACATCCATCCCTCCGCCCGTGCCTTTGTAAGCAGGCGGCAACCAAAGAGAAGTAATTCCGACTTTTGCTAATTCCTCGACTTTGTCAGCTACTTGTTTCCAAAGACTGCCATCCTCTGGCAAATACCAGTGAAAGTACTGCATCATCACACCATTTTTGTCAGACATCAGTTACTTGCTGTGTAAAGGTTATGAACAAACTAGCACAAGATTTTCCGTATAATCTCAAAAACAACTAAAAAATAAACTTTAGTAGCTAAACCATTTTTATTAAATTTTATGTCGTAGTTAATCAATTCATGCAAGAAATCAATCGCTCTTCTGTAAAAATGTACTCAATTGGCAGCATACTTAGTTTCTGATTCGGCTTGAAACAGTTTAGAATGCAGCTCTTTATATAAGTAATGGAATACTTACATTACTTATAGAATACACGCAAATTAGAAATATTTAGTTTTACTTACTTCTAAATACATATGCCGAAATATATATGTATAACTTATATCTTTAGGCGGATGAATAAAATATTCAAATGAAGCATAATTATACTGTTAGGAAATAAGTAACAAACGAATTTATTTTTAAACGTAATTAACCCAATTTATTAGTACAACTGAGGATATTAACTATGAGTTTAGATGATCGCGCTAAAGCAGCTGCTAAAAATGTTGAAGGTAAAGCCCAAGAAGCACTTGGTAACATCACGAACAACCCTGAACAACAAGCTGCGGGTAAGGCAAAACAAGTTGAAGCAGATGTTCGTAATGCAGCCGAAGATGTAAAAGATAAAGCTAAAGATGTAGCTGACGCTGTTAAAGATAAAGCTAGAGATGTTAAAAATGCCATTGACTAATGTATTAATTAGGTAATTAATATTTAAGACTTTTCAACTACTCAATTTAGATTAAGTAGTTGAAAAACCTCGAAGTTTGTTGCAACGCTTACTAATTTTTTAGAGATTAAAATGACTTCACAAATTTATAGATCATTGTTAACAATTGGCTTGATTTCATTCTTCTCATTAGCTGTAGTCTTTGGCAATGTTGAAAATAGTTGGGCTTTAGATCAAGTACTAAATTTTGGACATCCTCAGATTGCAGTAGCAAATGGAATTAAGGCTGTGACCAAAGGGCTTGAAGGTAAAGCTCAAGAAGCGATTGGCAAGGTTACTGGAAGTATTCCAAATCAAGTTGAAGGCAAAGCAAAGCAAGCTGAAGCAAGTTCTCGGAATACAGCTGAAGACGTAAAAAACAAAGCTAAAGATGCTGGTAATGCTGTGAAAAGCAAAGCCAAAGATATCAAAAACGCGATTGACTAGGTAGTTAATGGTTAAGAACGTTTAGTCATCTTTAACTTTCTGTCAAACGTTCTAAATGCTGGTGTCACGGCGATACCTTATGATGTAAGGCTTGCAAATTTAGTTTTTCAAAGGATGTGACTATTATGGATTTTCTCTGGTTTATTTTAATCGGTTTGGCTGCTGGCTGGCTAGCGGGACAATTGGTTAAGGGCGGTGGATTTGGACTAGTGGGAGACATTGTTGTAGGTGTAATCGGGGCATTGCTTGGTGGATTCTTGTTTAGTACGTTTGGTGTATCTACTGGCGGTGGATTATTAGGAAGTTTGATTGTTGCCACAATTGGTGCAGTTGTTCTTCTGTTTGGTATACGTCTGATCAAGTCAGCTTAGTGCTGGGTTGGGTCTAAATAGGTTTGTTAATTAAAAATTAAGTAGAGGTTTGCTGTTATGCCTGATGAAATCGATAGAGAAGTTACGACCAGAAAAGTTACTTCTAACTCAAATACGCCTAGTAATGAATATAGTGTTTCCGAGCAACGTACTTCTCAAGTGCGGAATGACGATAATTCTAATGGACTAATACTTGGTATTTTGCTGGTTTTGGCTGTAGGTACTGGTGCGGCAGTATATTTCATGAATAACAATCGTCCAGCCCCAACCCAAATTTTGGCACCAGCTAATAATACTGTTAGAGAAAATAAATCGACTGTTATTGAGCGCAATAACACAACTACAAGGGAAGTCGCACCTGCAACGACTCAACCTGCACCTAAAGTAGAAATTAACGTTCCCTCGTCGGCACCACAACCTGCACCTAGGGTTGAAATTAATGTTCCTCCTGCTCCCGCGCCTGCGACAACTTCTTCGCCTGCCGCAACTGCTCAGCCCCAAACGACCGCATCCCCACGTCCTACAAATTAATCATTTAGCGATCGCTCATGTAGTTAAGACGCGAAGCTCAGAAAGTAGATTGCCTAAAAAGTGAGCATATCTGCCTTTTGAGCTTTAATTTTTCTAAAACTTGATTGAGATATCGCAATTCTGTGTATACTTTCAAATTGATTTAGAGAGTAGACAATTCAAATCACGATTCTACTCCCTAGAGAAAAGCCTAAATTACCAACTAAATTGAGTTCTATTAAAGATCATGAATGAAGAAATCGACAGAGAAATTACAACTAAAAAAGTTACGTCTAATCCCAATACACCTCTAAATCCTAATACATCGGTAGAAGGATATAACGTCTCTGAACAACGCACAACCAAAGTGCGTAACAATAATGATAATGCAGTCGGATTGATACTTATTATTTTGGTGCCATTGGCTCTAGGTGCGGCGATCGCTGCGTACTTTTTTTACAACCGTACACCTCAGACGCAGATTATAACTCCAGTATCGGCTCCGATCGATAATACTGTAAAAGATAATAAATCTACAGTGATTGAACGCAACAATACAGTTATTAGAGAAGTTGCACCTGCCACCAGTCAACCTACACCTACTGTACAAATTAATGTTCCTCCTGCGGCTCCACAACCTGCGCCTAGGGTACAAATTAATGTTCCTCCAGCAGCGGCTCCCGCTCCTGCGCCTACGGTAACAGTGCAGGCTCAGCCTTCGGTTATTTTAGTACCCACCCCTGCGGCTACGACAGGTCAGCCACAGAACACAGCCACTCCTACACCAACTGTACGTCCTACCAATTAATCGGGTAATTGAGTTGGGAAAAAGCGATCGCTATTTTATAAACATTAGTGATCGTTCCTTAGTTCTTAGTTAAAGATTTACTTGTTTACCAAGAAAAAAAACCTCGCATTGCGAGGTTTTTTTTCTATTTAATGAATGTAAACTTACCGCTATTACCGTCAGCTTCCATCTTTATTTGAGCTACAAAGAAGTTTTTCTGATTGATTTCACCTTCAGGCGTAAAAGAAATTTCACCAAGAGGAGTTTCGTATTTACCAATTAGCAAAGTGTCATTTAGTTGGGTGCGAAGTTGAAGCAAAGTCAGGGTATTTAATTTAGTCGTTTTGTCAAGCGTACGAAGAGCTTCGACAAACACTTGTACTGCTGTAAATGTTTGAGCGCTGAACTGAGGTGGCTCTTTCTTATTTAGCTCTGTATAAAGTTGCCGAAAAACCGTATTTACTTCATTTTTAAGTTCAGGGCTATAGGCTTGAGCGATGATGATGCCATCACAGAGAGCTTTGCAAACAGGCAAGATATTAGAAGTATTTAAGCCATTACCACCAATGATTAGACCTTTGTAACCAAGTTCTCGTAACTGCTTGACTAGGTTACCGCCATCGGCAGATAAGCCTGAAATGATAATTAGATCAGGTTTGATATTAATAGCATTAGTTACTTGTGATTGAAAATCTGTATCAGTAGTTTGGAAAGTCTGGACAGTTGCAATCTCTAACCCTT
Organism: Pseudanabaena sp.; assembly: GCA_043786935.1. Lineage (GTDB taxonomy): Bacteria > Cyanobacteriota > Cyanobacteriia > Pseudanabaenales > Pseudanabaenaceae > Pseudanabaena. The sequence continues at coordinate 9,033 of JAYVVP010000291.1, forward strand.
TTTGTTTAACTGTTTCTTGAAAAGTACCTGTTTCAGATTTACTAAACGCATCATTTTGGGCAAAAAATATAGCAACTTTCTTAATTTGGGGATTGATTTTGAGGGCGGCTTCGATCGCATTTGGTGCAACTACCGCGACAGGAGCTGACACCCGTGAAATGTATTTACCAATTTGAGGAATACCTTTAGCAGTGTTTGATGGGGCGATCACAGGTACACCTGCACGTTCGGCAATTGGATCTGCGCTAAAGGCTTGTTGTGAAAGTGTGGGACCGACAATGCCGACAACTTTATCTTGGGAAATTAACGTATTAAAAGCGTTAATCGCGCCTTGTTCATC
>JAYVVP010000292.1:0-3346 GCA_043786935.1 Pseudanabaena sp.
TAAATACTAGCAAGATCGGCTTGCTTGCACCTCTTAGCTCTGAAAGTGCATCATATTCAACCTTAGTCATATCTCCTGCGACTACAAATAATATTAAATCTGATTGCTGAGCAATGCGCTTAGCCAGTTCGGCACGACCTTCACCGTCCACTTCATCGATTCCTGGGGTATCGACCAGTTCGATTCTCGCTTCGCCTCGTCCCTGAAATGATGCTCTAAGAATCGTGCGATCGCTATTAGTTTTCATCACCTCTCGCGATATTTGCCACTCGGCGGCTTGACGACTTGTAGTTACACCATGCAGAGGTCCCGTCTCAAATATTTGACCACCCATCAGCGCATTGAGTACCGACGACTTGCCGCGACCGACCATACCAAATACCGCAATTTGTAAAACTTGGCGCTCTAGCTTATCCAACATTTGCTGAAGCTCTTCTAGCTCATTCTCTAGCCCACGACGTTCCCGTTCTGACAAGTCCAAATTTGCCACGATATCTCGCAAAGTTCGCTGTGCTTGGCGATAATTTAGCTCCTCAAAAATCTCATCGAAGCTAAGAAAGTTTTCATCTGGTGGCATAACATCGCTAGGCATAGCTAATTTGCAGGAAATATATCGCAGGAACTATACTCATAATAAGTTAGTCCTAAAAAGTAATGGCTCAACAATTAACAGGCATAAAATTGATATAAAAAGCTTGTCTTTTTGAGCGAGACATTGCTAAAGTTGCCTGCAAGCAATTTTAAGAAATTATTACCTTTCACTATATTGCCTTGTACCTTTTACCTTAAACAATATTATGTCCGTATTCAAGTCGTTGGTTAAGCTTGCTGCTACTGCAAGCGTTGCAGGGGCGATCGTTGTTAGCCCTATATTTACTCTCAAAGCTGAAGCACTTACTGAAGCGCAAGTTTTGGAGCGATTGGGTAGTATTCCTATCTTCACGATTACTGATGATAAAGGCTCACCGCTCTTAGGTGCAGTGCCACAGCAACCAAATGTTAAACCTGATGATAGTCAGCTTTTGTTTTTCTTCTTAGGACCTGATGAAGCACAAATGATGTTAGGTCAGGTGCAAAAATCTAATCCTGAAGTTGGCAAAAAAGCACAGATTATTGTGCGCTCAATGAATGATGCTTACAAAGTGATTCGCGAGAACAAAGACAAAAAAATCGCTTTTCAGTTTATTCCCGCTAAAGCGAGTGTTGAATCAGCACGGACAATTTTGACAGCTCAAGGTGTTGCGGCTGACAAAATTCCGAATGTGCCTGTTTTCTTTGCAGTTGGTGGTCAAGAGAAAAACCAAGGCTTGTTAACCATGAGCATCGATCAAAATGGCAAGAAGGAACAAGTTGTGCCATTTTTCCTTGACAAGTCTGACCTGCAAAATCTACTTGATCGCGCTAGCAAAGATCAACCTGAGGTCACCAAGTCAACTAAAATCCAAGTTGCATCATTATTCCAAGTCTTAGACTCAATGGTAGCAAAGGATAATAAGCCTAATCCTGAAGTTGATCGTTTTCAATTTGTACCATCTCGTACTTCTTTTGAGTACATCCTCAAAAACAGTAAACAGTCAACACCTCCTCAAGTAGCACCAAAAGCCAAGTAAAAAAAGCGGCGCTTAGCGCCGCTTTTTTTATTTGATAAAAACAATTTAAGTATCTTGCTTTTACAGCAATTTGCTTTCAAACCCGCCACAAATCAGAATATAAAACCCATTGCGGGGCTGCGCCCTGCGAACCTTGTTGTGGCAAGTTTGATCGAACACTGCTGTAAATCTTTACCAGTCCCAATCAGAATCTTGATTGTTACGACCCCGATTACCACCATAGCCAGTATCGCGTGGTTCGCCATAATTACGGCTGGACGAGTCACGGTTTGGAGAATCTCGTGAGCCATAATCTCGACTATCACGATCTTTAGGAGCGTAATCTCTATCTATATCTCGTGAATAGTCTCGCGGAGATTCACGATTGGAATCACGGTTATTTTGATTATCGCGGTTACTAGTATCACGATTTATATAAGTAGAAGGAGTCGCAGGTTTAGATTCAGGTGCGCCTCCAAACGCAATTAATAAAGGGAAACGCAATAAATCTACTGAGATCAGAGTTTCCGATTCGTCAATCACAACCAAAGGCATTTGTTCCTCTTTGACAAGGCGATCGCCTTTTATAGCTAGAGGTTCTGGATCTTCAAATAAGGCTACTCCTTTTTCAGGACCAAAATGTTCACGAGTCAAGCCTAGACAATCTTGAAAACCACGTCGCCATTCACCAAGACGTTCGGGAGAAGTTGCTAAGACTAATACACGTAGTCTGTCGCCATAAACAGCTTTTAGGACGGAAATTGCCGCCGAAGTGACCAAAATATTTTGTAAGCGGGTTCCCATTGTGCGGATTGTGCCGCGCCCAGACTGCTCAAAAAACCATTTGGAAACGCGATCAGCATGAACTTGCTCAAAGGTGCGTCTTAATTTCCAAGCTGTTCCATAATAATCGGGCAAAGTGCGATAACGATCTAAAAGCTGATTAACCCTTTGCTTGTATTCGGTAAAGGTTTGCTCAGACAGAAGTAGTGGTTCGACTTCTTTAACTGGTTTCTTTTCAGTAACAACTGTAGTTTCAACTTCAATCTTTGCGGCTGGTGCTACGAGGTTGAGCTTTTCAGCACTAGCAACTAAATCTTGCAAGCTTCCTACTAGATAGTCTTTGAAGCCCTGAACTCTTACGGCAATATCTTGTGAAGTACCTGCGTAGGTGGTAGTCATTTCTTTATCGAGGCGATCTTTTTTCTTCTCAAGTACGGCGATCGCTGTTTGTAGTTCCTGCTTTTGATATTCTAGTCGGGCGACATCAGCTTGAGACAGTCGAATAATTCCTGCCTGTAAGTCATCTATTTGCTCTTGCAAAATCTTAGACTTAATGGTTTTAAGATGGTCTAGTTCGGCTCTGAGGTTAGACTCTTCTTGTTTGAGTTGCTCAAATTGATCCTGTTTCTGATCTTGATCTTTATCCTGATCCGCGATCACCATAATTTCAGCCGTAATTTCATTGGAAGGATTAGGCGATGGTTCAGAAATATTTTCGATTATAGACTCATCTAAAGTTAGTGGTATGGCGATCGCTTCGGGGGAATCTCCTTGTTCAGATGGATTTAAAGGATTTAAGCTTTCTCCTTCTACAGGCAGTTGATCGGACTCCATAAAGTTCTCATCGCATCGGGCTTACCTATTTTATACTAGTTAAACACAGAAAAGAGAGTCAGCACTTGTCGCTAATTCTATTCTCTTTATCTATATTTACAGCAATTTGCTTTCAAACCTACCACAAATAATAATATAAA
>JAYVVP010000293.1:0-23385 GCA_043786935.1 Pseudanabaena sp.
TAATACGCCACCAGTGCCAGATCCTTGCATGGCGAGATCCATCATTAAGCCAAAGGATCGCCAGTCGATCACATTGGTGCTGGTGCAGTTATAGGAGCCAGAGAAATTTTCGGGGCGATCAACCCATTCTGTACCACCAACCCACAGCCAACGCCCAGAAGTGAGGGATTTGAGCTGCTTTTGCATCTTGTCGATCAGTGCAGCTTGTTCATCAGTGAGCTTGCCTAGAGTTTTTAAGCCTGTAAGTGTGCGATCGCATACTTCAGCCCAGCTTTCGCGCTTGTCATTGTATTTACGGCTATAAGTCCTAAAAAATACTGGGTAAGCAGCAGGAGCGCTGTCGGGAAATCTAACCTCTTTGGAGATCAATGTTAATTCTTGCACCATAAAATGCTTGTGCCTCTACTACGGTATGAAGGTACAAGCTTAGCGCAAAAGGCATTAAAATTATTTTGTATTTAGTGCTTTAACCCTAAAAATTAATAGTTGTAACACTACTAGTAGTTTGAGTCTCACTCTATCAAAGACATCAAGAGATCGTTTTCTAATTAGCCAAATTTACATAACATTTTGATAAGGTAATGAATGTGATATTTATCCCCTACCTCAACATCAGTTTGTTTTGCATAGATAATAAGAAAATAGAGAGGGAAGTAGAATATCCACTTCCCTCTCTATTTTTTGTTATTCACAGTTTACTTAGCGAGAAGGACCTAAACCAACAGCGCCAGCATAGACAGCCCGATCGCCAAGTTCTGCTTCAATTCGCAACAAACGGTTGTACTTAGCAACGCGCTCACTGCGACAGAGAGAACCTGTTTTGATTTGACCTGCACGAGTTGCCACAGCAAGATCAGCGATCGTTGTGTCTTCGGTTTCACCTGAACGATGGCTGATGACAGAGCGATAACCATTTTTGTCAGCAGTTGCGATCGCCTCTAATGTTTCTGTAAGAGTGCCAATTTGATTGAGCTTAATCAAAATTGCGCTAGCACAGCCTTCACGGATACCACGCTCCAGACGGGTTTTATTGGTAACGAATAGATCATCACCGACTAATTGAGTATTAGTGAGTTGAGCAGTCATCGCCTGCCAGCTAGCCCATTCGTCTTCTTGTAAACCATCTTCGATGGAGACAATTGGATATTGACTACAAAGTTTTTCGTAGTAGTTGACAAATTCTTGCGGGCTGAGGGATTTGCCATCGATCGCATAGTTACCATCTTTGAAAAGCTCGTTAGATGCTACATCTAGAGCCAAAGCAACTTGTTCACCAGGTTTATAACCTGCTTTGGTGATTGCGTCGATCAATAATTCTAAGGCAGCTTGATTGGACTCAAGGTTAGGAGCAAATCCACCTTCATCACCAACAGAAGTTGACAAGCCTTTGTCATGGAGTACTGAGCTAAGGGCGGCAAATACTTCAGCACCCCAGCGCAATGCTTCTTTAAAAGTTGGAGCGCCAACAGGAACAATCATAAATTCTTGGATATCAACGTTGTTGTCAGCATGAGCGCCGCCGTTGACAACGTTCATCAAGGGGACTGGCAATACATTGGATAAAGGAGTTCCTAAATAGCGATAGAGAGGCATCTCAATCGCTGCGGCAGCCGCTTTAGCAGTGGCGAGGGAAACTGCCAAGATCGAATTTGCCCCAATTTTAGATTTGTTGGGCGTGCCATCACACTTGATCATGATGCGATCAACTAGTTCTTGATTGAGAGCATTTACGCCTTTTAATTCTGGGAAAAGTTTTTCCGTAATGTTGTCAACGGCGATTAAAACTCCCTTGCCACCGTAGCGTTTTTTATCTCCGTCCCGTAGTTCGTGTGCTTCAAAACTACCTGTAGATGCACCACTGGGAACCTGTGCGAGACCGATTGCGCCGTTAGCAAGTTGGACTTCCGCTTCAACGGTTGGTTTGCCACGCGAATCGAGAATTTCTCGGGCAGCGATCGCAATGATTTCTGTTCCTTTAGTCACTTTGAGTTATTCCTTTAATGATTAAGTGCAGCTATTCGCCACAATCTTACAGTTTTGCGATGCCCCATTTTTCAATTGTTAGGTTTTCATCAAAAAAGTTGACAAATCAAGCTTTTTTTGATAGAGCCAAGTTTGATGAGCTTAGTCCAAATTAAAATTGCTAAATGTAAAGGCGAAACCTCTAATTTTTGCACTTAGGTAAACGGACTAGTTAGCCTACAAAGCGCTATATAATTGTGTTGCCTCATTCTTACCTTAAGTTCTGTAATCTCCATGAGCCTTCGCATTTACAACACACTCACACGCAGCAAAGAAGAATTTTTCCCGCTTGAAGCAGGGATCGTGAAAATGTATGTTTGTGGTGTCACTGTATACGAATATTGCCATTTGGGTCATGCCAGAGCTTATGTAGTTTGGGACATGATTCGGCGCTATCTAGCGACCAAGTATCAGGTCACGTTTGTTCAAAACATTACTGACATTGATGACAAAATTTTAAAACGGGCTTTGGAACGTGACACGACGATGCAAGCGATCGCTGATCGCTATATTGCTGCCTATGATGAAGATATGGCAAAGCTAAACATTGCCAAGGCGGATGACTATCCTCGCGCTACGGAGTCTATTTCTGAAATTATCGAATTAATTCAGCAATTGATTGATCGCGATTATGCCTATGCGTCAGGTGGTGATGTGTATTATGCGGTGCAGAGATTTCCTAGCTATGGCAAGCTGTCAGGGCGCAAGCTTGCCGATATGCAAGCGGGAGCAAGCGGTCGAGTAGATAAGCAGGAAGAACAGAAGCGCTATCCCTTTGACTTTGCTTTATGGAAGTCCGCAAAGCCCGACGAGCCTTTTTGGTCATCACCTTGGGGAGATGGTCGCCCAGGCTGGCATATTGAATGCTCGGCAATGGTGCGATCGCGCTTAGGTGAAACAATTGATATTCATGCAGGGGGAGCGGATCTGCAATTTCCCCATCATGAGAACGAAATCGCTCAATCGGAAGCTGCTTATAACCAGCCTCTAGCCAAATACTGGATGCATAATGGTTTTGTGAATATTGACGGCGAGAAGATGTCGAAATCGCTCAATAATTTTAAAACTATTCGCGATTTATTTGGATATTTCGAGCCGATGGCAATTCGTTTATTCATTTTGCAAGCTCAATATCGCCAACCGATCGACTTTACTGAAGACGCTATTATTGCCGCGACTAAAGGCTGGGAGACAGTTCGCGAGAGTATGCTATTTGCGGCGGATTTTGGTGAGAAACTAGGTTGGCAAAATATCGAAGTTCCATCTAGAAGCGAAGTTGTGAAGATAATTGCTCTTTTTGAAGAAGCGATGGATGATGATTTTAATACTTCGGTTGCGCTGTCTTATGTATTTGAACTGTCAAAAAAATTACGCGCCGAAAGAAATTCTCTATCACATTCAGGCAAGACAGAAACTATCTCTGATGTTCTGTTTAAAGAATGGCAAGCACTTAGCTATATGACAAGTTCATTAGGCTTTGTGGCAGATATTAGCGATCGCAAGACTATCGAAGACAAAATCAGTGATGTTCAGATTGAAGATTTAATTCAAAAACGTGTTGAGGCGAAGAAGGCGAAAAATTATCAAGAAGGCGATCGCATTCGGGAAGAACTCAAAGCTTTGGGTATTACTTTAATAGATCAGAAAGATGGAACGACACGATGGCTTAGAACCTAGTCGTTAGCAAGCGATGGCAACGTGAAATAATACTTTTGCTTTCTAGGTTGGATGACATGAGAATTAACTCCATATTTTTCTGCTGCTTTGACCATTTTTAAGCGCAATAATTCATCATTCATTAGAGAAATCATTATTTGGGGCTTATTTGGATTTACTCCTATTACCTCTCGCAATTGATGAGCAACGGCTCTGGCTAATAACGGCGGCACTGAATTACCGATTTGGCGAAATCCGTGCCACTTAGTACTGTGAAAGCGAAACCAATCAGGGTATGAATGTAATCTTGCCGCTTCACGCACTGTAATACAACGCGGTTGCTCAGGATGAATTGGGCGAGGAGCCGTAAATGCACCGCGATTGCTGGGAGTCCCTGCTCTTAATGTGTTGCAAATGCCATCGGGATCGAGTTTAAAAAATCGACTAATCTTATCGATTTCCCCATTTGCAGTTGAGCGAAAACGGGCGATTGAAGTTGGATTGTGAACCGTACTAATGCTAGAGGTAAGCAATTGAGGATCGTGTTGGCGCGGATAAGCGAAATTACGAGGATCTAATTGTAATCCACGTAAATATTCGCTGTAGCAGCTCTGAGCTTTTTGATATTCTGCTACACACCAATCTTGATTACTGAGTTCTTTATATTTAGAAACATCTGGTAAATCAGCGATCGCATCATCCACAGTCGGGCTATCAGGTAGATCAATCAGTTCTTTAGAAATACGTTTTGCTTTGGCAGGTTTGGTAATGGGTGATGGATAATTTGGAAGAGTTAAATCTTGACGACAACCAATCAAGAAAAGCCGTTCGCGATGCTGGGGTACGCCAAAATTAGAAGCATTAAGAACTTTGTAAGGACTAAGTATTTTATAACCATTTTTCTCAAACTTCTCAATTACTTCCTCCATAAATGGTCGATGGTTCCCTGATGTCAACCCTTTGACATTTTCCATTACAAAATATTTTGCCTCAAGTTCGGTTACTAGCCGCATAAAATGTAAGACTAACTGATTTCGCGGATCATCAAAAGCACGCTTTCCAATTAGTGAAAAGCCTTGACAAGGCGGCCCCCCAAATACGACATCAACCTCGCGATCGCCAACTTGCGATCTACTACGAATGTCATCCCCTGAGATCTCGGTAACATTGGCACAGATTGCTGCCCACATAGGAAAGTTATATTCATGGGTGGCACAATGAATCGGATCGATCTCCACAGATGCAAGTACATCAAATCCTGCTTGCTCAAAGCCAAGCGTCATACCGCCCGCACCCGCAAATAAATCGACAGCGATCGGTCGTTGATTTCCCATAATCTACAAAGCTTTTAGATATCAGCACAAAAAATCTATTGTAGTATAGGCAGATTAAAATCCTATAAAACTTAAAAAGCTTTGCAGTGCAAGGCTTTTTACAGCAGTTGTTAATCAAAACCGCCACAAGAAGGGTCGCAGGGCAAAGCCCCGCCATTGGTTTTATATTCTTATTTGTGGCAGATTTGAAAGCAAATAGCTGTAAGTTTTATTACTCATTTGTTCCTAATGCACCTGGTGAACCAGTTAATGTTCGTCGTGGTGAGCAGGTAATGATAATGATAATTAGGGTCAGAATATATGGAAACGCATTAAATAGGTAACGATAAGAACCGATACCAACTGCCTGCAAAGAAGGTCCTAATGCCTGAGCGCCTCCAAAAAACAATGCAGCCCACAAACAATGAATCGGTTGCCACCTCGCAAAAATAACCAAAGCTACAGCCATCAAACCCTGACCGCTAGAAATCCGTTCTGACCATAGCCCAGGATAATAAAGCGATAAACTCGCGCCACCCAGCCCTGCTAAGAAACTACCAGATACGATCGCTAAAGTTCTTACACGAACAACCGAAATACCCATTGCTCTAGCAGCACTAGGGCTATCACCCACCGCCCGCACATATAGCCCCCAACGCGTCGAACTAAAGAACCATTGCATCAAAGGGGCGATCGCAATACCAATTAGTAACAGCGGACTGACTCTAAGCGCCTCTTGCACCTGTGGATAGCTACTCCAAGTTCCTAAGTCAAATAAGGGCAGTTGCTCGGCTTTGGGCTGGATAAAAGCTTTGCCAAAGAAAAAGGCAATACCGCTTCCAAAAATAATCATGGCAATACCAACAGCGATATCACTCACCTTTGGGCGTTGTGATAACCAAGCATGGATTAATCCCAATGCTACGCCCGACAACCCTGCGGCAAGAACACCTAGCCAAGGAGATTTAGTTAAGTATGAGACAGCGTAAGCAGTCATCGCCCCAGTGAGCAGAGTTCCTTCGAGACCAAGATTAATTTTGCCAGCCTTTTCAGTGAGACATTCACCTAAGCTCACAAATAGAAATGGAGCGCTGCCTCGAAGTGTCCCTGCAACGATCGCTAGAGGTACGCTCATCCAACCAAGTGTATCGTCTGTCATATTGTTCGGGAATTGGGAATTGGTGATTGATAACTAGATGATTACCTAAACCGCACTTGCTGATGCATCAATCTTCACTTCAGGTTCTCTATCTTTAAAGAAGTCTAAACGACCATAAAGAGACTCACTAAAGAGAATTGCTAAAAACACGATGCCTTGAAAAAGCAAAACCGTCGCATCTGGCAAGTTAAAAGAGCGTTGGAGCGCACTGCCACTAGAGAGAATGCCACCCATTAATACAGCAACCATGACCGCAACTAGAGGGTTTTGTCTGGCGATAAAAGCAACAAGAATACCGCCATATCCATAATCAGCATTGAGAGAAGCATTGGCACTACCATGCACTGCGGCGATTTCGACCATTCCCGCTAACCCAGCACAGGAACCACCCAAAAAGCTGACAATCAAAGTCAGTTTGCCAACAGGTAAACCTGCAATTTTGGCAGCACGGATATTGCCACCGACAGTCCGAACGGCAAAACCAAAAGTTGTCCGATAAATTAGAAAATAGGCGATCGCGCAAGCAACTAATCCATAGACTAAGCCATAATGGATACGCGTATTGGGAATACTTTGCAACATATTTACTGCCGCCAGCGGAAAGGTTGATGGCTTATTGAGACTTGCAGGATCGCGCATTGGTCCCTCAACAAGGGTATTAAGTATTGCCAGCGCAATGTAATTCATTAACAAACTACTAATAGTTTCATTAACACCGCGATAGTACTTAATCGCACCAGCAAACATGATCCATAGACCACCTGCAAGAATCCCGCCCATCGCCATGCCAATTTGAACAAGCAAAGGGGGTAATGACGATATCGATAACCCAACCGCGATCGCACCCAAACCGCCAATGATCAAAGCGCCCTCATTACCAATGATCGTTAGCCCTAGCATTGCAGGTATAGCTGTGCATAGCGAAGTTAGCATTAAGGGAGCAGAACGAATTAAAGTTCCTTGCCAAGAGAAACTATTACCAAATGCAGATTGATATATAGTTCCATAAATTGCGATCGGGTTTTTTCCTTGGATGGCACAGAAAATCCCAAACACAATTAGTGAAACTACTAAAGCCCCAATAGGAATTAAAATATTCTCAGATGTCGAACGCCAGCGATCGCGTAAGCTCATATTCATATACCAAATTTGTGGATGACAGGTGCAGCACTTACTTTGCACTACACCTGTCGAATTAAACTAGCTCTTCACACTACCAATTACACCTTCAACAAACCAATCCATTTTTTCCAGATCGGGGTCTGCTGATTTGTATTCCTTACCCTTAGCAATTATAACTTTGCCAGTGTTATCTTTCATCTCGCCCGCATAAATCATCATGCTGCCATCCTTGAGCTTAGCCATCGCAGTTTCAGCTTCTTTCTTGGTCGCAGCGCTGACGGCACTACCAAAGGGTGATACCTTACAAAATCCTTCTTTGATACCACCACGCAATATATGTGGAATGCCTCCATCAGTAACCGACTTACCAGCCTTAAATAGTCCCACATACTTAGTGTAAACACTACTCCAATCCCATTCAGCACCTGTAAGATATCCGTTAGGCGCAAGTTTGGACTGATTAGTATGATATCCAGTACAGAAAATCTTGCGTTTTTCCGCAGTTTCCATCACAACCTTAGGACTGTCAACGTGACAAGTCAATACATCTACACCCTGATCAGCCATACTGTTAGCAGCTTCTGCTTCTTTAACAGGAATTGACCAATCCCCAGTAAATAGAACTTGGACGGTCGCTTTAGGATTAACACTGCGAGCGCCAAGGGTATAACTGTTGATATTGCGAATCACCTGAGGAATTGGTTTGGCAGCCACAAAGCCTAGCTTCCCAGATTTTGTAGTTAGACCAGCGACTACACCTGCAACATATTGCGCTTCATCAATGTATCCGTAATAAGTACCAATATTCTTAGGATGCTTACCTTCTATATACATCCCGCCACAATGGAAGAATTGTACCTTAGGATTGTCTGCGGCAACTTTGAGAATGTGAGGATCGAAGTAACCAAAGGATGTAGGGAAAAGAACGGAAACTCCGTTCTGATTAATCATGCTAAGCATGGTTTCTTGGACTGTGGCTGTTTCTGCAACACTAGCTTCACTAAATGTTTTGACATTAGGTAGCTTAGCGATCGCTGTTTCACCTTCAAAGTGTGCTTGGCTATAACCAAAGTCGTCCTTAGGTCCAACATAGATAAAACCAATAGTCAACAAAGCGGCTGTGGGTGAACCTGACGCATTTGGCACGCCTGTAGTGGCTGTACTAGCAGTAGGAGCTTGTTCAGAACAGCCTACCCAAAGTTGAGAAGTTGCCCCAAAAGCGGCTGTAGCGATCGCACCTCGGATAAATTTGCGACGTGGAATATAAATTGGACTCATGCCTTCACACCTTGAAAAAATTGAATGTATCGCGAGTTAAAAAACTAATGCAAGAAATATACACTGAGTACAGAAGCTAGCAAATATCATCTACAACAAATGTATTACAGAAAACATACGAGAGATTGAAAGCTCAGTGTCTAGCCTTTAGCGGCAAGCAACAGCCCTGAGATGAAAATCGGACGAGCGAATTTATTCGCTTTCTTCATCACGATTGATTTAGATGTGGGATTGAATCATTTCTACACCGATTCAAAAGGTGAAGTTGTTGAGAATCCTCGATTTCTTAGAAAATCAGAACGTCAACTTAAAAAATTGCCGCGTAAAGTTTCTAAGCGCAAAAAAGGTTCAGCTAAATAATCCATCCTGAAAGATATTAGAATAGGACAGCAATCTTTTCGGCTTGGTTAAACACTTTCATGACTGCTCAGAAATATCACATCATTACCTTTGGCTGCCAAATGAATAAAGCTGATTCTGAGCGCATGGCAGGCGTATTAGAAAATATGGGCTATCAGTCAACCGAAGAGACCGAAGAAGCTGATTTGATTTTGTATAACACTTGCAGCATTCGTGACAATGCTGAACAAAAAGTTTATTCATATTTGGGCAGACAAGCCAAGCGCAAACGTGAAAATCCTAAATTAACGCTCGTTGTGGCGGGTTGTGTTGCCCAGCAAGAAGGGGAAGCTTTGCTGCGAAGAGTGCCTGAACTCGATTTAGTGATGGGACCACAGCACGTTAATCGATTAGGCGATCTGCTCGAACGAGTTTTTAATGGCAATCAAGTTGTCGCCACCGAAGAAGCCTATATCGAAGAAGACATCACCACACCGCGCCGTAATAGTGCAGTTTCGGCTTGGGTAAATATTATTTATGGATGCAATGAAAACTGTACTTATTGCATCGTGCCTGCGGTAAGGGGACGAGAGCAATCGCGATCGCCTGAATCAATTCGCAAGGAAATTGAGGATCTAGCGGCTCAGGGCTACAAAGAAATTACTTTGCTTGGTCAAAATATTGATGCCTACGGACGGGACTTATCCGCAGGTGGCATTGGGGCAGGCATCGGTGGCAAGATTACGTTTACCGATCTGCTTTATTACGTTCATGATGTCGAAGGAATTGATCGCATTCGCTATGCAACTAGCCATCCGCGCTATTTCAGTTCGCGCTTGATTAAAGCTTGTGCCGAACTACCAAAAGTTTGCGAACATTTCCATATTCCTTTTCAGTCAGGTGATAACGACATCCTTAAAGCAATGGCGCGAGGTTATACGCATGAACGCTATCGTCGCATCATTGATGATATTCGCGAGATTATGCCCGATGCCGCGATTACTGCCGATGCGATCGTCGCTTTCCCTGGGGAAACTGAGGAGCAATTTGAGCGCACAGTGCAATTGGTAAATGATATTAGTTTTGATCTAGTTAATACAGCCGCATATTCACCTCGTCCTGGTACACCGGCGGCAGTCTGGGAAAATCAATTGAGTGAAGTAGTAAAAAGCGATCGCCTTCAACGTCTTAATCATGTTGTCAATCAAAATGCAGCAGAGCGCTCCAATCGCTATGCAGGGCGGATCGAAGAAATTATGATCGAAGGCACAAATCATAAAAACCCTTTGCAAATCATGGGGCGCACGCGCACCAATCGGATTGCTTTTACAGAGAATACAACGGGCAAATCATTAAGTGAGCTAATCGGTCAGACAGTTTCGATAAGCATTACTGAAGTAAGACCATTTAGTTTAACTGGTGTAATTTGCTAAATGCATGTTAGACTAGCCAAGCGCGTAAACAACGTATTTGCAAAAGTAAATGAAAGTTTACAATTGCGATTTGAATGGGTTGCTAACTCAACGGTAGAGTACTCGGCTTTTAACCGATTTGTTCCGGGTTCAAATCCCGGGCAACCCATAAAATACGAAATAGACAAAAGAAGAGCTAGTATCCAATGCTGGCTCTTCTTTTGTCTGTAAGAAACAAGCTTGATCTGTCATCTCAAATTGTGGTTAAGCATTTGGTATCATTACGGTTGATAATAATGTGGTGTAATTCATGCATATTGCATGGCTAGGTAAAAAATCGCCCGCTTGTGGCAACGTCACCTACAGTCGCGAAATTACAAATGCGTTACTTGATCGCGGACATCGGGTTAGCTTTATGCATTTTGCGCCTGACGCTGACAGTGCTGAGAGCGAAGAGCTAGAAGAAAATGCTCAAGAAACACAGGATGTCACTCTACCGTTTTTTTATAGATCTACTATTTACACAGTTCCATCTCTTAAAGCAAATAAAATTTTAGTAGATTCATTGCGATCGCTAAAGCCAGATCTTGTTCATGCCTCTCTTGCGATATCGCCCCTCGATTTTCGATTGCCAGAAATTTGTGCAGAACTTGATCTGCCGCTTGTAGCAACATTTCATCTACCTTTCGATGTTAAACGACGCAACCTTAGTTCGACGACGCAGCAACTCACCTATCAAATTTATGCACCATCATTAGCTGATTACAATCAAGTTATTATCTTCTCCAATATCCAAAAAGAACTGCTTAACAAACTAGGAGTTCCGAATACGCGTATTGCGGTAATTCCTAATGGAGTAGATAGCGATCGCTACTCTCCTGGGTCATCAAATATCAAAGCTGAACTCAAAGCCGATTTACTCTTTCTCTATCAAGGTCGTCTCGCGGCTGAGAAAAATGTTGAAGCATTGATCAAAGCATGGCGCAAAGCAAGAATGCCTAAGGGTTGCAAATTAGCGATCGTTGGAACTGGTCCATTGCTTACAGGTTTAAAAACTTTTTATGGTGCTGATTCAAGCATTATCTGGATGGGATACATTGCTGATGAGCAAAGACGAATTGAGATTTTGCGCGGTACTGACGTGTTTATCTTACCTTCCCTAGTGGAAGGTTTATCTCTATCTTTGCTAGAGGCCATGTCTTGTGGTGTGGCATGTATTGCGACTGATGTAGGTGCTGATGGTGAAGTGATTGAAAACGGAGCAGGAATCGTTCTCGATTCTAACAAAGTTACTTCTCAGCTTTGCACTCTTTTACCTTTATTTGTCGATCATCCCGAAATGGCTAAAATTATCGGTATAAAGGCGCGACAAAGAGTTTTAGATCGCTATACGCTAGTCAAAAATATTGATCGCTTAGAAGTCCTTTATGAACAAACCATGAGTCAGCAATGGGTTCGAGTTAGTGCTTTCTAATTTAAAATCGCAGTTGTAAGTTTAATTTGAAGTATAGTTTGTTGCTTCTTTCTAAATATAGCTTTCCATATCTATGGCGTATTGTTGAAGGAGTATCTAATTTTATATTTTCATATAAATACGTCTTTAGTGTTTCCAAATCAATAATATGGAATGCAACACAATCACCAGTGTTTTTTACAACAATACTTCCATTTGCTTCATATGCCCCATTCCATTTAGTTCCAGCGAAAAATCCTAGTAATACATCAACTAATAGTTTCTGAATTTTATTTTTTAATGCTGCTTTATCACCATAATTTATTTGCTTGTTAAGGCAAGTTTGGGTGTCAACAAAGTCTACTATTTTGGAAATAGAACTAATTCTGTTTTTATAAAAAGCTAATAAGACATAGGCAATAATTTCAGGCATTAGAGAATCCACCATCTTTAGATTATATGTCATGGTATCTTTCTCCGCACCAATGTACTTAAATCGCCCACCGAAACTCTCAATAGCTGTTATGCGATCTTTGAGCTTTGTACTTGTATCAATAGAGTTAATCTCATCGATTTTAGAGTTGTCTAGATTTTCAATTTGAAAAATAAAATTAGTGTTTCCTGAAGCATTCAGTAACGTTGGATTTGCACCTAAATAAGATTTTATACCAAATCCTTCATTTATTTTAGTAATGGCTTGATTGGAAATATCTAATAGAATATCTGATTTTTGTAGGCTATTTCCACCTTTAACAATGTTAAAACCTAGTTCATCTTGGATAACTGTAAAATCATCTAATTTAAAAGTTCCTTGCTTACCTTTTATGTTCACTGTTAGACTTTTTAAGATTGCTGGAGTGATAATAGTGGAAATATCAATAATACGCTTGACATTTGTTTTTTTGTTAACTATTTCGATGTTTGATTTATCTAAAATAAAAAATTCTAACTCTAAGTTTTTTGTCGTAATTTTATGAACATTGAAGAAATCAGCTTTAGCATTTAAATTAGAATCAGCTAAAAACAATTGTTGTTCAGCTAACAATTTGACAAAAAGCAATAATTCACTCCATTCACCTTTGTTATATGTAATTTTCATTTCTATATCCTTTGTATTTAATGTGTTCATATAAGCAATTAAATTTTGTCCAATCTCTTCCACAGTATCCACTGCGACACTATTGCCTAACTGCTTAATAGCTTGGGTGTCAGAAACAGGGAAATAAAAATCATCGGGAAAACCTTGCATTTTCCTTGCTTCTACATATGACAATCTCCGAATTGTATTATCAACCATATAAGCATCCCAATTTCTTCGATCATCAATCTGAGAACCGCGACCACCAACTCGAATTGTAAAACCAATATCACGGGTACATTTGCCGCCCCATATATCACTCATTGTAAATTTCAATGATTTGGGAGCAGGGAAATTAAAACCCCGCATAAACCCCTCATCTCTAAACCCAACTATAAAAACACGCGGTCGGAGTTGTGGCAGACCATAATCTGATGCTCTAACTATTTTGAAATAAAATGAATAGCCTAATTCATTCTCCAATATTTCTCGAATAATTTTAAATGTTTTTCCTGAATCATGACTTACTAAACCGCGTACATTTTCTAAAAAGATTGCCTTAGGTTTTTTTGTTTCAATAATATCAACAATATTAAAAAATAAGTTTCCGCGTTCAGAATTATGATTGTCGTTAAAGCCTCTTTTATAGCCTGCTTGACTAAAAGGCTGGCACGGAAAACCAGCGCATAGCAAGTCAAAATCAGGGATATCATTTGGTGTAACATTACGAATATCATCATTAAATAATCCGTTCAAGAATAATTCAGGTGATATAGATTCATAGTTATGCCTGTATGTTTTTCTAGCATCCTTATCTATTTCTGATGCAAATACACATTTACCCCCCAGTCGATGCATAGCTAGATGAAATCCACCAATACCTGCAAATAAATCAATAAACGTAAATTTTTTATTCATGAATCGCTTGAGATATCAGCAATTTAGTATCCGCTCAATTTCTAGTTAGATATCTAAATTTTACAGTAATTTACTATAGAACAACTAGTTTGTTAGGAGAGGTACTGGACAGCTAATGTGTGATAGGTGCGGAAAAGCCCATTTCATGCCGACTAAAAAGACGCAAATACGTCAACCACACTTTAGCTGTCCAGTGCTTTTAAGAAGTATGGATTTCAAAATTGCAGCGATCGCTTTTTAACGTCTAATATCTAACGTTTGAGGCGATTGATTTCGGCTTGCAGATCGTCAATTTGGCGCTTGAGACGTTCTGCTTCACTTTCGGGCTTTTGAGTTTCCTTAGGGCTTTGAGAAACATCGACAGCACCAGTCGTATCGCCGCGCTTATATTTGCCAGACTTGATATTGCGATACTCTTCCGAATCTGCCCATTCGCGGACATAGTGAACTCTCTCGACAGGGAATGGATGACTGAGCATCGAGCCAGCCCCAAATCCGTTGTAAAGCATAAACTTATAAATTTGATTGAGATTATCTTTGTCGAGTTCTTGATAATCATGAGATTGACGAATAAACTCAGGCAAACTTAGCTCGTGAGCAAAAGCGGAACTTCCACCTGATAGCTTCATCATCGTTGAGAGAACTGTATCAATCTCATCAGTAACTAACAAAGCTGCGCGATCGCTTGATAGTTCGGCTTTGCGTCGCCATTCAAAAAAGGCGTAGACTAAGCCACTGCTAATGATTCCACCTAAGCCAAAGGTCATTTCACTAATCGTGGATACGACATTCATCACCCACATTGCCATTTGAATCAGGGTGGTGTGACCGCACTTGATATGTCCAAGTTCGTGTGCGAGAACGGAGCGGATTTCTTCTTCAGTTAAAAGATCGAGTAATCCTGAATTAATCACAATGTAAGGATGATCTTTGCCCAAGGCATAGCTATTCGCTACAGGATTTTGCGAAACAAATAGAGTGGGTTCGGGTTGAACATCAAGGTCGGCAATACATTCACGAAAGATGCGATGGATCGTGGCATATTGGCGATGACTAACTTGAATACTGTTGCCAATGTGATAGATCGTCTGCGGACGTTCGTACATAAACTCTACAAATTTGCCTGCGACGAGATCGAAGCCTGGTACACTACGGAGAGCTTGTTCGGCTTGGCGATCAAGGGGATGTCGAAAGGCTTCGCTAGAAATTCCTGTATAACGGGGCATAGTTGTGTTGGCTCGTTTTAGTGTTCGCTCTTTGCCTTATTCTATAGCAAACCTGAAAAGCAGACGAGGTGCTTTGCGTCTCTTCTGCTTTTTGTAATCTTTATGATGGAGCAGGAAAGCGTCGTACTAACACCACAACCCACCCAATCATAAATAGGAAAAAAGCACCGAATATAGTCCAAGGCAGAAAGACGTTGAGATTTTTAGTCGGACTGAGATTTGCTAAAAAGGTAAGATGAAAAATTGCGATCATCAGCGTCATTGTGGCAACGCCAAACCAAGACATATGCCCATTGAAAAAATTTAATGTCTGTTCACGCCGATCATCTGACAGCCAATATTCGCGATGGGGGAGATTAATGGAGGAAGTCGGTAAGTACTTGAGAATTGAAGGAAGAACGAGCGTAAAAGAACTAGTTGTCAACAACGAGACAAAGTAAACAATAAAGTAACTAAACTTAGTCGAACTTCCATTGACTTTACCAGCCGCATCGAAATGCGAACCCACGATATCTGGTAGTAACGGATAGAAGTAAATGCTTTGCGCGATCGCTAAACCAAACAAAAATAGAACGATATACAACGGTAATTTCATTGCCGTATGATCCTTAAAAACCTTTCATAATTATCTAGGTAAAACAGTTTTTTGTTGAATTGTCGTAACAAAAGTCATTTTGTTAGATACGTTACCCCCACTGGAGGCTAAAGTATAAATAGCAATTTATAAGGAGTCAAATAGCTTGTCACCCACTGAACTCGCAAATATGGCTGGTCAAGGCATATCTGAATTAGATGAAACGTTAGATCAAATCAAGACCAGCGATCTGCATGTAGTTGAAACTTGTCCACTTTTAGCACCTGTCGAAGTAAAAACAGAATTACCTAGCACTAGCGCGATCGCTAAAGTAGTATCGAGTGCTAGAGCCAGAATCAGAAATATTTTAAGTGGTAGCGATCGTCGTTTATTAGTCGTCGTTGGTCCCTGCTCGATTCATGATGTCAAGGCGGCGCGTGAATATGCCGTCAAGCTAGCGAAATTTCGTGATGAAGTTAGTGATGCTCTGGAAATCGTAATGCGTGTTTATTTCGAGAAGCCTCGCACCACGATTGGCTGGAAAGGGCTGATCAACGATCCTCATCTCAACGGTACATTTGATATTAACTACGGTATTCGCATGGCGCGGGGACTGTTGCTTGATATTGCAAAATTGGGCTTGCCAAGTGCTACCGAATTGCTTGATCCGATTGTGCCGCAATATCTTGCTGATCTGATTTCATGGACAGCGATCGGGGCGCGGACAACTGAAAGCCAAACGCATCGCGAAATGTCTTCTGGCTTGTCAATGCCTGTTGGCTTCAAAAATGGCACAGATGGCAGCATTGAAGTAGCAATTAACGCGCTACTCTCTGCACGTCAGCCACACCGTTTTCTTGGTGTCAGCAATGAAGGTCGAGCCAGTATTGTGACCACCACAGGCAATCCTGATGGACATATTGTTTTGCGCGGTGGCAAGCAAGGTCCAAATTATGACAAGGCTCATGTTGACGCGATCGCCAAACTTCTAAGCGATCGCAAGCTATTACCTTACATGATGGTCGATTGCAGTCATGACAATAGCGGTCAAGATTATAAAAATCAGCCGATTGTATTGCAAGATATCTGCAAGCAAGTGCGCGAAGGCTCAGAAAATATCGTTGGCATCATGCTCGAAAGCCATTTAAATTCAGGCAAGCAATCTTTCCCTAAAGACCTTGCTAAATTGGATTACGGCAAAAGTATTACCGATGGTTGTATTGATTTTGAGAAGACTGTTGAGACTTTAACAGATCTTGCTAATGCAGTGCGATCGGGACGGTTCTAGTTAATCAAAAAGCACCCAAAGGGTGCTTTTTAGTTTAAGGTTTAGAGAACTCCTTTAGAGCTAGGGATAGTACTGACGCGACGTGGATCGACTTCTACCGCCATTCGTAAAGCGCGGGCAAACGCTTTAAAAGATGCTTCGATAATGTGATGAGAATTGCCTTTTTCTAAAAGTCGAACATGAAGCGTCATCTGAGCATGATTGACTACGGCTTGATAAAACTCACGGATTAACTCTGTGTCATAGGTTCCCACTCGCTGATTGGGAATTACTAATCCATAAACCAAATAGGGACGACCTGAAAAGTCGAGTGCAACTTGCACCAAAGCTTCGTCCAAAGGTGCAACAAAATGACCAAATCGGGCAATCCCTTTGCGATCGCCTAATGCTTGTCCCAGAGCTTGTCCCAATACAATTCCGACATCTTCATTAGTATGATGATCATCAATATGCAAATCTCCTATGGCTTGAATATCAAGATCGATCAATCCATGAGAGCAAATTTGATGCAACATATGATCGAGAAAAGGAATACCAGTATTGATATTTCCTTTGCCAGTGCCATCAAGATTGAGCGCCACAGTAACTTCAGTTTCGCCAGTTTTGCGGTGGACTTTCGCAATGCGATCGGTATCGTAGGACATAGCTCAGCAGGATTAAAAAATTAAGTAAAATAAAGTACAAGCTTTATACCACTTCAACATTACAACAATTTGCAAGACCCAAGCCTAAACCGCTTGTTTTGACGCTAGAAGTATTCAACCTTGTGAGACAATAAATCATCGATAGACTTTGGCGTAAAGCTCATGAACTCCGTTACTTCAGCGAAGCCGTCAATATTAACTTTACCAGACCATACCCAGTTACCAGATTCAGATGGTACGTTTGTGAAAAATTTTCAAGAACATCCACAAAGTATCTTACTAACTGAACAGCTTGCCGCGTTGGGAATTTCATCAGACCTTTTAAAGTGAGAAAATCCTAAGCCAATGAAAAATAGATTTCCTTGGTTGCGATCGCTACTTGTTTTAGGTTGTGGTGGTCTAGTAATTTCGTTTGTGGTTCCCTTACTTGATCGAATTATCCAAATCTATCAACTCGTTGCTACTTCTTCGCCAATTTTAGGCGGCTTTGTAGTTCTATTAGTCATAGGAATATTAGCAGGACTATTTTTTGTTCTTTGGCGATATTTGCGCTTATTTCAATCTGCACCCTCAAAGCCGCGCCCAATTCCTGAAGCACCAACTGACAAAATTGAAGCTGCTCAAGATAGTCTTGAAGCATTAGAGCGACAAGTACAGCAAATCCAAGATGAGGTAACACGGCGATCGCTATCTGAGCAGACAGAACAGCTTAAAAAGAATTTTATCCGTCAGGAATTACGCTTAGTTGTGTTTGGAGTTGGCTCCGCAGGCAAAACTTCATTAGTAAATGGATTGTTAGATCTCGCCATCCATGACACTAAAGGCAGAGGTGAAGTCGGCGCGACGATGGGAACTACGCAACTCGGTAAAGTCTATGCGCCTGTAAAGTTCCAGAATCTTGATGTGCCAATTCAAATTACTGATTGCCCTGGGATTTTAGAGGCGAGTGCTTTGGGAAGTGATCGCGAACAGGAAGCGCGAAAAATTGCTACTGAAGCTGATTTAATTGTATTTGTTGTCGATGATGACTTACGGCGCTCAGAATATGAAGTTCTCAAAGCTTTAACCGAAATTGGTAAGCGCACAATTCTTGCTTTCAATAAAATTGATCGCCTGACCACCAGCGATCGCGAAATCGTTCAGACCAGTTTGCGATCGCGCGTTTTAGATTTTATCGCTCCTGAAGATGTGGTAGCAATTGCCGCAAGTCCCGCCGCAATATCCTTAGACTCAGGCGAAGTGATTACTCCCCAGCCCAAAATCCAGTCCCTGCTCACTCGTATTCTCGACATTTTTAGTTATGAAGGCGATGAATTAGTTGCCGACAATGTACTGCTGCGATCGCAACGTCTTACAGTCGCCACTCGCGAAGCTCTCTCTCAACAACAACAATCTGAAGCAGAAAAGGTAGTGGAGAAGTTCCAATGGTTAGTAGTTGGCGTGGTTTTTGCAACACCTCTACCTGTGGTCGATTTGTTAGCGACAGCAGCAATTAACGCTCAGATGGTTGTCGAAATCGGCAAGGTCTATGGCTGCGAAATCAATATTGATCGTGGCAAAGAGTTAGCGAGTTCTCTCACGCGCACTTTGGTTAGCTTGGGCATCGTCAAAGGCGTAGTCCAAATTATCACCACGGTAATTTCTGTCACTGTAGTCGGCTTAGTGGTTAAAGCCACGGTTCAATCAGTAACGGCTGCCTATCTCACCCGCATTGCTGGCAAGAGTTTCATCGAATATTTTAGTCGCGATCGCGATTGGGGTGATGGCGGTATTGCCGAAGTCGTGCAGCGTCAGTTTCAACTAAATCGTCGTGATGAGTTCTTAAAAGTTTTTGTGCAAGATGCGGTTAATCGCGTAATGGTTTTGGTAAAGCAACAAATCAAAGATTAGAAGATAATTTATATGGCTCAAGTTTTATAGATAAACCCTTATTCCGCTCGCAATAGAGATAGAAAACAATTAAAATAGATTAAGATTTGTATCGATAACATTGTATATTTTTGATGATTTTATAAAAGAATAAGAATAGAGTATTTAATTGTTAACTGAATTTAGTACCTCAGGTAGAGTGTCTTTTCAAGCAGCCCGACTATACTTACTTTAGTCACTTAGTGGGAAAGTTTCATTATGTCTGAGCAATCTAATCCTAACATTCATCCATTGCCTAATCACGGTCAAAAAGACGTTGATGTGGATACTTATGACAAAAATATCATACCTGCGGAAACCGCTGCTCGCAAGGAAAGAGAAGGTGAGCATTATAAAGAAGTTCCACCAGTTAAAGGATATACTGTTGATAAGGAAGGACTTCTTAATAATTATGCGATCGAACCTGAAATGTATGTCGATCAACCAGGCGATCTAAAAGCTGAAGAAGAAGTTGATCGGGAGGCTAGACTTGCTGAACTAGCAGATATAAGGGACGATGATGAAGAAGGTAAATTAACTACTGATGGCGATATGCGCGGCAAAGGTCCTGGAATTATTTAGGAACTTGTGATCTAGTAAGCTTTTAATCAAGTCTAAACATTTTCTATGATGAAAAATGATTTTTGGAACTGACCTTCTTATAGGAAGCACAGAAAGAGAATAAATGTAATTAAGAGATTAAACTCGTAAGTTTTAATATTAAGCTTGCGAGTTTAACTATACTTATCTATCAGTTGATTTGTACGTTTAGTGAACGACTACCTTATTTGACTAGCAAAATTGCAAGAGCTGATAATTTCCATGTGTTCCATCAAATTACTCTTTCGGTTTTGTCGTTTTATCTTTTACAGCTACAGAATTAGGATCACCGGGATGAGCTGATTCGGGATGAGGCATACTTGACGTAGGAAGATCAGTTGCCTCTGGATCGGACACACTAGGAATGTGAAATTCAGCATCTACCGATGCTGCTCCACCAGAAGCATCGGTAGATGCTCTACCTTCGTGACCATTACGAGCTTGTTCGGCTTGTTGGGCAGCTCCGTCTGTAGAGTTGGTACTTTTTTCCATATTGCTATTCAGATACTATGAGGACTTATAAATTTAAGATATTTTACTTAAATTTATAAGAATCCTGCATCTATCAAATAAATGATCGTTTTATACTTTGAGTCAATTTAATTTACAAATTTATAAAGTCTTTGTGGTTAAGGCGATCGCATAGACAATTAGCAGTCCTAATGAGGCAGAGAGGATAGCCGTAAAAGTAAGTGCCATACCAGTTACTCGATACCTATAATTTTCCTTAGCTTGACTAACACCCAAAGCATGAGTAACTCTTCCGATCACAAGAGTTATACAAAGAAGATGAATCCATAACTTTGATACAGAACAAGTTTCTAGAAAATAGATCAATATCAATGAGAGAGGTACATACTCAGCAAAGTTTGCATGAACTCTTGCTGCTCTAGCCAGAAGAGGCTGATCGCCATCACCGATCGCTATCTGTAATTTCCTTCTAATCGAGATTGTGCGAACACTGATTGTTACAAATACAAAACTAAGAATTGCTGCATATATTGGGGTTACAAACATAAATTTTTTAAGAGGTTTTATTGATATGTATTGACTGCTTTAGTAAAGTAAAAATATAAAATATATGTCAAGCAGCTAAATTTAACCCATTTAGTCTTAATATTTATGAATTTAGTGTGATTAGTGAGATTAGCGAGAAAAAACTTATGTTTGGGCACGACATCATTGTTATCGGCACTTCGGCAGGTGGACTGAAAGCACTTGGCGCTATCTTAGGTGAATTGCCGTCTGATTTAGATGCTACTGTTTTCATTGTTCAGCACCTCGCACCCAATAAGCCCAGCATCTTACCGAAAATTCTTACAGACATAAGCTTTCTTCCAGCATCTCATCCGTCCGATGGACAGTTAATTCAAACAGGGCGAATTTACGTCGCACTGCCTGATTATCACTTATTAGTTAATGAAGGCTCAATGCGCGTAGTGCGTGGACCTCAAGAAAACCGATTTCGACCCGCGATCGATGTTCTATTTCGTTCAGCCGCCCGTGCTTATGGCTCAAGAGTAGTAGGAGTAGTACTTACTGGCTATTTAGATGATGGCACAGTGGGCTTACAGGCAGTTAAAAAATGTGGCGGAGTAGCGATCGTCCAAGATCCAGACGAGGCAGAGTACCCTAGCATGGCAAAGAGCGCTTTGCAATATGTAAACGTTGATTATTGCTTACCACTTGCCAAAATCCCAGATCTGCTAGTGCGTTTGTCAAAAGAATTTGCATCAACGGAGAAATCAAATCCTGTGACTGAAGAGATCGAAGCTGAGTCCAAGATTGCAGAACAGCAAATGAATACCCAAGAGCTTTTAAAAAATGTGGAATCAATTGGAACTCGGACAACTTACTCTTGCCCTGAATGTAACGGCAGTATCTGGCAAATTGGTAAAACTGAACCACTGATGCGATTTCGCTGTCATATAGGTCACTCCTATACCGCTAATGTTTTCCTAGCAGAGCAAACTCAAAATCTTGAAAACTGCTTGTGGTCGGCGGTTCGGGTAATGGAAGAAAAAGTAACATTTTTACGTCACTTGTCAGATCAAATGAAAAATTATAATTTGACTACAAGCGCGACAAAATATGAAGATCATGCAAAGAATATGGATAAAGAAGTAAAAACGATTCGGGAACTGATCCTAAATGGATTTGCTACGAAACGAGCTATTGATGAAGATTAGCTAGATTAGTTTAAGGCTTATTCTTAATTTTATAAGTCAGTGTGATGTGAGATTTTAGCGATCGCAGAGCCTACTGACTTACCTTTCATTTATTCCCTGATTGCTCAATAATTCTAATCAAGTATTGAGGATTACACCTTTTTGATAAAGTTCTGTAAGCTCACGCAAAAAGTTAAGACTTTGTCGACCCGTCATAGAAATGGGAGAAAAAGTCTCTGAACTTGAATATTTCAAAATAATACTACGCACCTCAGCGTGATTGCCTAGCTGCACAACTTTCATCGACCATACTCCAAAATCACGATAATCTATTTCAGAAAAATCAATCAGTTCTGCATTGGCGTGACGTTTATCTATCAGAATACGATTATAAGTTTCGCTAACTACCCGCCGACTACCTTCTAACACTTGCAAAAACATAGAATCACCGAAACTTAGCATTCCTGTAATTCCTACTTTTTTGTTGTTGCGTTCAGACTTTTCCAAAATATCAACTAAATCGGGATATTCCAGACCCGAAATAGCCTGACTGACATAAATTAAGCGATATAAAGCCATGAGTTGATTTGTTTATGTAGGACTAATAAAAATCATAGATGATTTAGAATTGCTGACGATCTTTATTGCGTATTCAATCTCGATTATTACTGCGATCGCATAAAGAATATTAGCAACGGAATGCTATTCCAATGTCTGCTAAATCCAAAAGCATTAAAAAATGTCTGAATTACTGATTTTTTCTTGTTTCGCTAAGTAACAACTAAGAGGAATATAAGCCATTGATCGCGAATTAAATCTTAAATAATCTAAGTTTAACAGTAAATAAATTAGATAATATTTTGGATAATTTTCTCTCAAAATCTATCTAACTCGTTATGTAGCGCTTTGCGCGCTGACTAAAACCCAAAATCATTAAAACGTCTTCCTTTACAAAACGATTTAATGATTTTTAGTACACTCAAAATCATGATGTGAAAGGCAGAGACATATGGGAAACTCAGAACATCTGGCAATTCTCAAACAAGGCGTGGCTAGCTGGAATAGATGGCGATTAGATAATCCAGAGATTATTCCTAATCTAAGCGGTGCTAATTTGAGACGTGCCAATCTTCGCGAAGCAGACTTGAGTGGAGTTAATTTACGTTGGGCAAATCTAAGTAATGCAAACTTATTAGGGGCAAATCTAAGTTGTTCTGACTTAGTAAA
>JAYVVP010000294.1:0-3336 GCA_043786935.1 Pseudanabaena sp.
TTACTCCCTTCCCAGTGAAAAACTAGACACTTGAAAAGCCGACTTTCCAGTCTTCTGGGTTCTAATATATGTCTAATTTATGGGTGGGAAGGGAGTAAACTACAATAGAACCAAACATAAGTTGTACGTTCGTAGGTGCATCTCAGGCAATTATGGAATCTATTGCGATCGCTAGTCCCCTAAACGCTTTTCTCCAGCAACCCAACATTGAAACCTCACCTGCTTGGGAATTTATCCACGGACAAGCCCAGCAAAAAACGATGTCAACGCTGTTTCATTCGCGCCTACAGCGCAACCTAGTTAGCACGATCAACAGCCAAACCCAAGCATACGAAGCCATTCAAGAACTGCGTTGCATCGTGCCACCACTATCCCCTGTACCTGACATTACTGTGGTTAAAAGCGATCAGCTTACAGAAGTCGATGGTCCGCTGCAAAGAGCGCCAGACTGGATGATTGAAATTCGCTCTCCCGACCAAAACACATTACTACAAAATAAAATCCTGCACTGCTTACTTAACGGGACTCAACTCGCTTGGCTAATTGATATTCAGCGAAAACAAATCTGGGTTTGGGAACACTCAGAACTGCCATTAATCTATTCTGGAACCGACAGACTCCCAACCCTTGGTAATATTTCAGACCTTACAGTAGAAATGGTCATCGCCATGACCAAGCAGCGATGAGACTAGAGATAGGCGATCATCTGTAAAAATTAAGTGCGATCAGAGATTGCGTAGTTTGGATGTCATTCTTCAACCCAACACTGACAAAACTTTTATACAATGCGATCTCACTAAGTTATGGCGATCGCTACTACAGTGAGTCGTGATTTTTAGGCGATCACATCAACAGTCTATCTCTCCTAAAGGCGATCGCTATTATTGTTGGTTGTGATTTATGGGGCGATCGCCTCAACGATTTGCTTCTGAAATATAGAAATAGTTATGAAAATAAACCCAAACGAACCCATAATTTTCGAGCAGCTACTTGAGCAACACTGTTCATCTTTAAATTTTCCACAGTGACCTTTCCAACCGCAGTAGTTCCCATAACCATACCAACTTCCATATCAATTTGAAAATGTTCACTCCACAAATTCTGTCTTGGATGAAAAAATTGAACTTCATCATTTGAATCAGAATTAATAGCGCTGATACAAGTCCCTTTACGAAGATTACAAGACCTACAGGCAAGAGCTAGATTTGATTCTTCATTTGTACCTTGACGAAATAGAGGAATGATATGCTCAACCTCGAATGGAAAGTTAAAAACTAATTCTGGAGCATGGCAATATTCACAACAATGGTTAGCACGTTCTGCGATCGCACTGTAATATGGGTTCATTGGTTTAATACTGCATCAAAGCGTTTGTCCGTGCAGTTGCCGCCTGTAGTTCGGCATCAACTAAAGCGTCTAGTTCTGCTTGTTGATCCAGTAGCAATGTTGCACCGCAATCGCGGGCTACTCGCCATAAATCCATCAATTCCGACAGTCGCTTTTGCTGATTTGCACTGAAAAACAGGTCAGGATTAAAGTTTTGAATAACAAGTAGCGCACCAAATTCTGATTCAGCTAACTGAGCAGTTAAACCATCCAGAGCTTGTCCCGCAGTTTTTCCAATCCACTGCTTATCGCCAGCGATCGCTCGATAAGATTTTTCGCCGCTAACATTAGATATTGGCAAGATTGATATTGTAGTCATTTTCCTAACCCAAAGATCTCCTACTGCCTCGTATTATAGCTTTAAGGTATCTGGCGATCGCTATTACTGTTAGTCATGATTTCTAGGCGATCGCATCAATAATCTATCTTCTAAAGGCGACCACTATTGCTGTGAGTAGTGATTTATGGGGCGATCAATGATTTGTAGAATGCGATTGCCGTTTAATTTTTCATGAAGTGGCGATATAAGTGTTATGCTTAACGTAACACATAACACTTGCCTATGCCTCAAAAATATAAAGACAAACGCACAGCCAAATTTGCTGCGGGCGATCGTGTCAAAGAATTTCAGAGCTTTGAAAGACAAGCATACAAACGTTTAGAAATTCTAGAAGCCACGCCTAATAAAGAATCTTTAATGTCTTTGCCTAGTAACCGTTTTGAGGCACTAGGTGGAGATCGAAAAGGACAGTACAGCATCCGCATAAATGACAAATGGCGTATTTGTTTTGAGTGGACAGAAACAGAAAATCGTCCATTTAATATCGAAATTGTCGATTATCACTAAAGGAGAAAACAACTATGACAAGACCTGCAATTCACGCTGGCGAAATCTTATCTGATGAACTAGAAGAACTGGGAATTAGTGCATCAGAACTAGCGCGATCGCTTCATATACCCACAAATCGGATTACGCAAATTCTCAAAGGGCAAAGAGGAATCACAGCTGACACTGCATTACGTCTAGGACGATGGTTTGGTACTGGTGCAGAACTATGGCTTAATTTGCAAAAAGCTTATGAGTTACGCCTAGCCGAGGAGTTGGCAGGAGAAGAAATTCAAAAAATGATTCAACCTCGTTCGTCTATAAACAATCAGAATATGAACAATCAGAAGTTAGTTCAAGTTTAGATATATAAATTTGGGGTATTGGGAATGCGATCGCTTAATAATTATTTGTCTTTGCGATCGCATCAAACATCTATTTACTAAAGGATTTAATGTAGGCGATCGCTTCTCAATCCTTAATCTATTGATATTGCTCCAGAAAATCTAAGGCTTGATTGCGTAACTCGTAATACTCCTTAGACTCCCGTAATTGGTAGCGATCGCGTGGACGCAGTAATGGAATATCTAACACTTTCCCGATTGTTGCGTTAGGGCTATTAGTCATCATCACCACGCGATCAGACATGAAAATCGCCTCATCAACATCATGAGTAATCATCATCACCGCTTGGCGCTGATTTTCCCAAATATCTAGAACTTGCTGTTGGAGTTTAGGTCTAGTCAAAGCATCTAGCGCTCCAAATGGTTCATCTAGCAATAGCATTTTAGGACGAGTCGCCAAGGCTCGGGCAACTCCAACCCTCTGTTTCATTCCGCCTGAAAGTTCGTGAGGATATTTATCGGCGGCGGTGGTGAGATTTACCATTTCAATATGTTCATCTACTATTGCGATTTTTTCGTCTCGACTTGCAGTTTTGAACACTTCATCCACCGCCATGTGGATATTTTCTCTTGCCGTCAGCCAAGGCAGCAACGAGTAGCCCTGAAAGACCATCATCCGCTCAGCCCCTGGCTTGCGAATTAGCTTACCTTCTAAGGTGACTGAACCTGAGGTCGGCTTCTCTAACCCTGCGACAATTCTCAAGAGGGTAGATTTGCCGC
>JAYVVP010000295.1:0-23287 GCA_043786935.1 Pseudanabaena sp.
CTTTGCGCCCCTTTTACTTAGACTATAGCGACGGTGCGTTTGCGGCGACCAGCGCTACTAGTACCAGTAGTTATAGGTTCAGCAGCAGTACTATTCACAGTTGCCACTGCGACACCTTTGCTATTAACTTCATTAGTTTCAGATTTCGTAACAACCTTTGCATTTCCATGCCCTGATTTTAAGGTCACGCCCAAAGCATTAGGCTTAGCAGCTGGAGCTGGAGCCGATTGAGTAGAATTTGGAGGAGTTTGTAATAAGAAAACGATCATTGGTTTGCTTTGGATTTGCTGACGCACTACCCGAGTGAGGTCGCGTTCGAGTTGACCACGTAAACCAATCCAGTCAATTTCCAGAGAGCCGACATTGCGAGCAAAGTTTCCCCAGCAGTTGGCTAAAGAGTTGTCGATCGCTCTCGCAACTGACGCAATAATCTCTGAGCGCTCCATTGGCAACACCACACCACTGAGTTGAATGTCAGGAAGTGTCGAGAGCTTGCCGTCTAAACCAACCGATACAGCGATCGTAAAGATGCCATCACCTGCGATTTGTTGGCGATCGCGTAACACATCACCCTTGACCATGCCATCGCGAGAAGAATCCACTAACTCAACGCCCGAAGGAACTCTATCCACAACCTTCATATAATCTGGACAAACCGCAACCACATCGCCATTTTCGGCAATTATGATATTTTCGCTAGGAACACCCATACTTTCAGCCATTTTTGCATGTTGCTTCAGCATTCTCAACTCACCATGAGCAGGGAAGAAGAATTTTGGACGTACCAAAGCCAACATTAATTTGTGATCTTCTTGAGAACCATGTCCCGAAACGTGAAGTCCCTTGTCTTTGCCATAGATCACATTTGCACCGAGGGCCATTAAGCGATCAATTGTGCGAACTACAGGAATTGTATTACCTGGAATAGGATTGGCTGACAAGATAACCGTGTCGCCTTGACGAATCTCTAATTGTTTATGGCTAGAATTTGATAGACGAGTCAATGCTGACATCGGCTCACCTTGAGAACCTGTTGTCAAAATCAGAATTTGATCATCGCGATAATGACGTAGATTTTGCAGAGGTTGGAACAAGTCATCGCGGCACTTGATATAACCAAGATTGCGTGCATGAGCAATCACGTTGAGCATTGAGCGCCCGACTACACCAACCACACGACCTTGCTTGTCAGCAATGTCCAAAATCATATTCACGCGATGGACTGAAGAAGCAAAGGTAGTAATGATCACGCGACCTTTTGCTGCAACGATATAACGTTCTAGGTTGGGATATACGGAGCGCTCTGAGGGCGTAGTGCCTGGCAATTCAGCATTGGTAGAATCGCTGATCAAGCAAAGTACTCCTTTCTCACCATGTTCGGCTAGACGGGCAAGGTCAAAAAATTCACCGTCCACAGGAGTATGGTCAATTTTGAAGTCTCCAGAGTGAATCACCATCCCAGCAGGAGTATTAATAGCGATCGAGAAACTATCAGCGATCGAGTGAGTGTTGCGAATAAACTCTACAAGGAAGCTGTTGCCAACGCGCACGACATCACGGGGCATAACACGGCGGAGTTCAGTGCGATTTAGAACACCTGCTTCGCGGAGTTTGTCTTCTAGTAACGCCATCGCCAAACGAGGACCATAAATCACAGGAATTTCAAACTGCTTTAAATGGAAAGAGATTGCCCCAATGTGATCTTCGTGACCATGAGTAACGATCATGCCTTTGATCTTATGCTTGTTTTCGCGTAAATAAGTCATGTCAGGCAAGACCACATTTACCCCAGGCATCATATTGTCAGGGAATGATAAGCCACCATCAAGCAGCATAATTTCATCGTTATATTCAAACACCCATGTGTTTTTGCCGATTTCATGAAGTCCGCCCAAAGCAATTATTTTAAGAGCGGGAATAGTAGATGTAGTCATAAGTTGTCTTTTGTAAATTGAATAAGTTTGAATTGAGAAATAGAAAACTAAAAGGAGTATGAGAATCGTCAAAACGACTCAAATTAATGTGCAAGACTTTATGGCTATAAATGTTTAGATAAAATGACCAAAAAGATTTAATTTCCCCCGTAAGTTCATTAAAAGTTTTGTGGCATAGCTAAGGCTAAGCAAGGATGCCAACTTCTTGTAGAACAATTTTGAGCTTTGCTTCAAGTTCGGCATTACCGACAACTAAAGGCGATCGCACCATACCTGTGTCCAATCCCAATAGTCGCAAAGCTACTTTTAAAGGAATAGGATTGCTGGTTAAGAACAAAGCCTTAAACAAAGGGAAAAGCTGAATATGAATTTGTAAAGCTTCTTGAACTTTACCTGCCGCAAATGATTGCATCATTGCTTGCAGTTGGTTGCCAACCAGATGTGAAGCCACGCTCACAACTCCCTTTGCACCCACCGCCATCAAGGGCAATGTTAGAGAGTCGTCACCAGAATAGATCGCAAATTCGTCTGGTGTAAGGGCGCGAATTTGGCTAACCTGATCTAAATCGCCAGTCGCTTCTTTAATCCCAACTATGCTAGGAATCTCAGCTAACTTGGCAACAGTTTCAGGTTCTAGTTTGCAACCCGTTCGGCTAGGAACATTATAAAGAAGAATCGGAAGCTCTGGTGTAGCTTCGGCGATTGCTCGGAAATGGGCGTACAGTCCCTCTTGAGGAGGCTTGTTGTAATACGGTGTTACTTGTAGTGTACCATCTAATCCCAAGTATGCGGCTTTTGTCGTCGCCGCGATCGCTTCAGAAGTAGAATTCGATCCTGTACCTGCAATTATTTTCGCTTTGCCAGCGATCGTTGTCTTTAGCACCGAAAACAATTTATATTCTTCATCCCAGCTGAGAGTTGGTGATTCTCCTGTCGTACCGCACACAACAATCGTATCGGTTCCAGTCTCGACGAGATGAATAGCAAGTTTTTCTGCTTTTTCATAATCAACCTCTCCTTCTGTATCAAAGGGAGTAATCATTGCAGTTAGTAAACGTCCGAAATCAATTTCACTCATAAATAGAGTTTAGGTACAGGGAAAGTTAAATAAGAGATTTGGCAATTAATAATTCAGCGATCTGGACTGCATTCAAAGCCGCACCTTTACGGATTTGATCTCCACATAGCCATAATTCCAAACCATTTGGGTGAGAAATATCTTGACGAATCCTGCCTACTAGCACGTCATCTTTGCCACTTGCGTCGATTGGCATCGGGAAGTAATTTTTGCTGAAATCTTCAACCAATTTCACCCCAGGTGCTGTCGCGAGAATTTCTTTAGCTTTGGCAGGACTAAAAGGATGATCAAACTCTAGATTAATTGCTTCAGAGTGCGCTCGCAATACGGGAACCCGTACACAAGTCGTCGTAATCCGAATATCTTGATCGCCAAAGATTTTGCGAGTTTCATTGACCATTTTCATCTCTTCCTCGCAATAATTATTATCCGTCATCGGTGAGTTGTGAGGGAAAAGATTAAATGCTAAAGGATAGGGAAAAATTTCAGGCAATGCAGGTTCATCATTGAGAATGGCTTGCGCCTGTACTTTCACCTCTTCCATGGCTCTTGCACCTGCGCCACTTGCCGACTGATAAGTGGCGGCGACAATCCGCTTAATTGGTTGCACCTGATGTAAGGGATAAATTGCCACTGTAAGTAAAATTGTCGTGCAGTTGGGATTAGCAATAATCCCCTTATGCAAAGCAACCGCTTCAGGATTTACTTCTGGGACAACTAGTGGCACATCGGGATGCATCCGAAAAGCACTAGAGTTGTCAATTGATACAGCACCAGCTTTGACCGCGATCGGCAACCATTGTTTAGAAATACTGCCACCTGCCGCTGCAAGGACAATATCGACATTATCAAAAGAAGAGTCAGTAACTGCTTCAATAATTAAATTTTCACCTGCAAAACTAATCGACTTACCAGCTGATCTTTCTGAGGCTAAAATCTTTAGCTGATCTAAAGGGAAGTTTCTCTGTTCTAGCAAAGCCAAAAGCTCTGTACCGACCGCACCTGTTGCTCCCAAAATGGCAACGTTATATTTCCTACTCAATGAACCTCCAAAATAAAAACATCAAATTAGGTGGGAAAACTTGTGCGGAGACCAGAAAATGATCTTCGTGAAGCTGGATCATTTATGCCTTGCTTAACCATATGCTAACAAACTTTTGCAATTTAGTAGCATTCATATGAAGACATTTAAAATTAAGACATTTAAAAACTTGCAAATATTGCCAAGCCTATATTGCAATGCCTGTATTGCTAATTTTCAGACTATGGACCTGTAAAAATTGCATCTTCAACATCTTGACGACTAAGCGAATAGGGAAAAGCTCGTTGAATTTCTTTGCCACCGTAGGCATCTTTAATATAACGTACACGAATATCTTCAATATCCATAACGATCTCGGCTTGCCATGACGATCGCGTCACTCGCCAGACATTTGGATTTGACTGGTCTTGATAACACCCTTGCTCGTCTAACCATGCTTCAAGCGCGGGTAAAGGGTGATTGTAAAGAGGCGTAGTTGGAGATGGGAGCGCCATAAGTGACGTTGTTTATGAAAGATAGGGCTGAAAAATTAATATTGGTGCGATCGCTTCGGGTAGGAGGGAATCGCCGCGTAGCCATGCAACTAAAACAACTAGAACTAGACAGCCGATTAGAGTAGCACCTATTAACAAGAGTGCAAACATCTCACCGCCAGATAAAGGGCGTTCGCTAGGCAACCCGTCATCGTCTGTCGTCTGGAGATTCTTTGGATAACTACCCTGCGATTTTACACCATTGCTGCTCGCTCTTGTGTACTGAAAACGCGAAAATTGGATGTGGCGATCGTATTCGCTGCGACGTTCAGCATTACTAATTGTAGCGTAGGCTTCGTTTATCTCACGAAACTTTTCAATAGCAATCTCCTTTGGTAATTGCGTAGTATCAGGATGATAAAGCTTACTCAGATCACGATAAGCGCGGCGAATGTCAATTTCGCTTGCCCAAGCGGTGACACCTAACACTGCATAATAGCTTTGGGTTAGCCTATTCGGATAAACATTATTGGGTAAGTTAGCTTTCCCATTTGTGGTTTGGTTGGATGGTGGCTCAGAATTAGACATAAAACTTCCCAAATTTGCATAACGATTTTGTTGGTTGAACATTTGATGGGAGTATGCTGAACAGTGGCTAATTTTTAGTTTTAATTGCCGCTTCCCATTTTTTTAGTTGTGCTATTTTCATGCCTTGGACTCGCATTATTAGTGCTTTGTTGGTTATTCCGCTTGTATTGGCGGCGATCGCTTTAGGTGGTTGGGCGTTCACCGCAGCATTTGTGCTGCTAGTGGTTTTTGGTCAGAGAGAATATTTTGACCTTGTCCGTGCCAAACAGATTGTGCCAGCAAGCAAGATCACAATATTTGTCAGTTTAGCATTGCTAATAGTTTCGCAATTAGCGGTGGAAAAAGCAGATGCTGTGATCCCGATCGCAGGTACTTTTATTTGCTTTTATTTACTGTTTCAACCGCGAATTGCCACAATCTCTGATATTTCAGCTTCGATCCTCGGTTTATTTTACGGCGGTTACTTACCTAGTTTTTGGATTCGTATTCGTGGGATTGGTGACGATGCGATTTTTCAGGTAAGCGATCGCCTCCAGCAGTTTGATTTCTTTAATCAGTTACGCAACCTCGATCAACTTTCCTTTTTGAAAATTACTTTCCCAGTATCCTATGGCTGTATCTATGTACTGATGGCTTTCTGCTGCATTTGGGCTTCAGATGTTGGTGCATACATCTTTGGCAAAATATTTGGGCGGACTCGACTTTCAGATATCAGTCCGAAAAAAACTGTTGAAGGGGCGATCGCTGGTTTACTTTGTTGCTGTGTGACAGCGATCATCTGGGCGTTTAGTTTGGGATGGTCTCAGTGGTGGCTATCTGGGGCAATTTTAGGACTATTAATCGGGATTGCCGGTTTACTGGGTGATTTGACAGAATCAATGATGAAACGCGATGCTGGGGTCAAAGATTCAGGGCAAATTATGCCAGGGCATGGCGGCATTCTGGATCGGGCTGACAGTTATGTATTTACTGCACCGTTGGTGTATTACTTTATTACTTTGATTTTGCCACTTGTTCATTAGGCTTTACGCTATCAAAAGGGTCGCAGGGCAAATCCCCGTAATGAGTTCTATATTTTAAAAGTTTACCTTGCCTTAAACTGATGGCGCTAAAGTTAGACCTATCGTTAATCTTACGAAACTAACTTTAGAAAAAACAAAAAATATGACTATTAAACGCAGAGATTTCCTAACGTTCTTAGGGGGAATGGGAGGAACGATGTTATTTGATGTAGTCTCTAGCGATCGCCCAATTTCTAAATTTTCTATGCCTTTCATGGGAACCGAGGCAAGTAATTCGGCTTTTGCAGCAACATCTTCCAAGCTGAGCTTTAAACCAATTAAAGGAGCAATGCCTCTAGTAACAGATGCGATCGCTTCATCAAAACAGGCTATGGCTTACAAAACATTTGAAGTGGTTGACGATTTAGTTTTGCCTGAAGGTTTTGTTTATGATGTTATCGCCGCATGGGGAGATAAAGTTGGGGATTCGCGTTTTGGCTATAACAACGATTATTTGTCTCTAGTCGAAACAAGTAAAAATGAAGGTTACTTAACCGTCAATTTTGAATACATCAGTAGCATTCCTTGGGAACAAGCTTACGAAAAAGTTATTGGTAAATCGCTACCTTTCGATGAAGTAGCATCTTCTATCAAAGCATTAAATTTAAAGGATATAGATGCATGGTCTTTGAAAGCAAACAATCCTCTCAAATCGAAAATCGAGTTAATTGCTAAAGAAGCATTAATCGATCTGGGCATCGGTGTAATTTCTGTGCGTCGCACTGAATCAGGTAAATAGGAACGGACTAACTCTGCCGCCGATCGCCGCGTGACTGGAATATCAGGTTTAGAAGATGGTCGCTATCTTAAATCAACTGGTCCTGCTGTAGAGATTTTTCGTAAACAGAAAGGACTCGGTTATACCGATAAGCTCGGCGATCGCATTATTGGTACATTTAACAACTGTGCAGGCGGCACGACACCTTGGGGAACTATATTTAGTGCTGAAGAGAACTTCCAAAATTTTGTTCCCGAACCTGTTATGTCCGATGGAACTTCTCTCGATCCTAGTAAAAAGAAGTTCAGTAAAGATGATGGCGAGTTAAATGGAATTGGCAATGTGTTTGGTTTGGCTGGCAACAAATACGGCTGGATGGTAGAAATCGATCCTGCAAATCCTAATGACTATGGTACTAAACACACTTGGCTAGGTCGCTATCGCCATGAAGCAGTGGGTGTTCGCGCGGAAGCAGACAAACCCTTAGTATTTTATTCAGGATGCGATCGCCGTGGTGGACACCTATATAAATTTGTCAGTAAAGAAATTATCAAAGATATTAAAGACAAAGCAAATTCTCAACTATTAAAATCGGGAATGCTCTATGCTGCAAAATTTAATCCTGATGGCACTGGAAGCTGGATTGCCTTACAAACTTCTACGCCCATAAATCCACATAAGCTAGATGAGCTTGCAGGGAAAATGCTACCTCTTCCCCAACGTCCAGAAGGCGGTGTTTTTAAAGCAACTAAAGAAGAAGAAATCACTGCATTTAAATCTAAATTCAAAACCTTGGGCGATCTTTATGTTGGTAGCGATCGCGAAAAACAAGGTGCAATCTTGATCGATGCTCACTATGCGGGTAATGCAGTTGGTGCAACCTGCACGGCACGTCCTGAAGATACCGAAGTCGCGGCAGATGGTTCTTTATTCATTGCCTTTACATCAGGTTCCATTAGTTCTAGTGATGGCAGTCCCGACTTACGCATCTTTAAAGGCGCTGACGGTAAAGCCTACGAATATGGCTGGATTATGCGTTTGAATGAAGAAAGTAATAAACCTGAAGCAATGAACTTTAAATGGTCGATGGTTGCTACATGCGGAGAGCCAGCCGAAGGTGGTTTAGGGTTTGCTAATCCTGATAACTTAGCGATCGATCGCGGTGGCAATGTCTGGATGGTAACTGATATGTCCAGCGATAAATACAACCGCGCAATTCCCAATCGTAAAGACAAATCCGATAAGCCTGTCAGTCAGTCAGATTTACGCGGTTTGTATGGCAATAGTTCTATTTGGTTCTTACCAACATCTGGTGTCGATCTTGGCAAGGCTTTTCTGTTTGGTTTTGGCCCAATGGAAAGCGAAACTACAGGACCATTTTTCTCGCAAGATCAGCAAACTCTATTCTTATCAGTGCAACATCCAGGTGAAGTTAGAGGTACTCGCAAAGATATGGCATCTGAGTTACGAAAATTTGCAATGCGAACTACCGATGGCAAAGAATTTATGCAAACTCGCAAGGTTCCAATCGGCTCAAATTGGCCAACTTTAGAGCCTAGTGATTCACCCAAACCTGCGGTAGTTGCGATTCGCAAAATTGATAATAGTTTAATTTAAGATAGACAGCACTTGTGTTTCACAAAGATATATCCCAGAGTATCTACCCTACATTTGCTGTAAATATTTTTCGCTTCCCAATTTATCGAGTTTTTCTTGTTTTTCGATAACCATATCTGCAAGCGATCGCCTATAGGCAATTACTTTTTCAAGGAGTTCCAGATTGTGACTGGCTAAGATTTGCACTGCTAGTAGTCCTGCATTATCAGCATTACCGATCGCTACGGTTGCCACTGGGATTCCTTTCGGCATTTGGACAATTGAATAGAGCGAATCCACCCCGTTAAGCTGGCGTGTGGAAACAGGCACACCAATTACTGGTAGCGGCGAAAGGGCTGCAACCATACCTGGCAAATGAGCAGCACCCCCTGCCCCCGCAATAATTACCCGAATGCCGCGAGTATGAGCAGTTTTTGCAAATTCAACCATTCGTTCGGGTGTGCGGTGAGCGGAGATAATCGCGACTTCGTGGGGAATATTAAATTTTTGGCAAATGGCGATCGCGCCTTGCATAGTTGGCAGGTCAGAATCGCTGCCCATAATGATGCTAACTTGTGGTTGCTTATTCATATAGATAGATTACAGCGCTTTGGGTGGGAAGAAAATCTCTATATAAATTTGAGAATCTCTTTGGCAACAATCGCAGGATGTTCGAGATGAGGCACATGACCACTATTTTCGATCCAGATGAGTTTGTTATGAGGAATTGTGGATTGGAACTTGACTGCATCTTTAGTGCCAAGGATCTGATCGCGATCGCCCCAAAGAATTAAAGCGTCTTGTTTTAAATGCTTTAATTGATTCTCAAAGGAGCCGTAGCCGCCACTTTTGGTAAATGAGATCAGCGATTGGCTCCAACGGGGCATGGCTAAATGGAGCGATGCACATACCTCAGCATCAAGTGTCACAAATCTAGGATCAGCATAGGCTTTGAGACTAACTTCACGGCGAACTTTGGGACTGCGTAAAAAATTTGTGGCGAGGCGATCTAAAGGCGAGATAAGAAATTTACCCGCCGTTGTGCCTTTTCGCATTCCTGCACTACCTATCAGGACTAGCTTTTTGACGACATCGGGGTAAGTAAGCGCAAAATCAATCGCGGCTGCACCGCCCATCGAAGCACCGACTAAAACAATTGGTTTAGCGATCGCGGTTTCCCAAAAACTGTAAAGATGCTCTTTGATTGCGGCTGGGCTAATGGGGACACCAACCAGCCGTTCTGTTAAACCAAAGCCAAATAAATCCATTGCCCAAGTTGGTTGCGAAGAGGCAAGCTTCGGCAATAAACGACGAAATTCTAATAGTGAGCTATCAAATCCATGCAAAAGCAAAATCGGTGTATCGCTTTCGACTTTTTCTTTACTATCGCCCTTACCTTTAACTAGTCGATTGGTCAGACCATCACACGCATAGCTAGTCAAAATCACTTCAGTTGTGAATGAAGTCGTAACAAGACAAAATTGAATTTTATCAACAAGGGAGATTGAAGTTTCCTCGGTAAGTTGCGATCGCAATCGAGTAACTTCAGTGGGTAAATTTGACATTAATTCTCTAACTGCGACGGGATAGAAATTTCTATTTCATGACTATTTTTATCGCCATTATTTAGACGCATTTTTGAATGCATTTTTACAAGGGTTGCAGCTGTAATCGTGGCATAAAAAGGCGTAAATTCTAAAAAGAAGAATAGAATTCCGTACAAACTACCTTTACCTTGAAAAATCGCCATAATCGCGATCGCCATAAATACTACTAAAACCGCATTAACAGCAATCCACAATAGCGATCGCCCCTTAGGCAGCTTAGTACTTTTGCCATTCCATATAACTAGCCATTGTAAAACTCCTAATAAGATTCCTGCTAAAACTAACCATAAACAATTAGTCATCAATACAGGAATGCGATCAGTGATATTACTTTCCACAAAAGCACCATCAGCATTCATCCCAAATCCAAATTGGGCTGTATAAGCTAAGCTTGTGGCGGCAAAACCAACCCAAGTCCAACCAAATGCACTTGCTAAAATCCACCAAGCAGCGGATTGAAGAAACCGCCGCAAGATCAAATACTGCAATAAGCCAACAAATGCACCAACAAAGAGCGCTCCACTGACGATACCAGTTGCCACAGAACAAGTAAGACTGCCAAACCCTGTATAGCAAATTCCCAAAGCGACAAGGCGATCGCTTAGGTAATAAATTCCTGCAAGACAAGCGGCAATGCCAAAAATGTTGCCGATCACTGCACCTACTAACGTACCAAGTACCCATCGCCACCAGAGACCAACAGCAGATAAAGCGCGTTGTTTTTGCATTACGGTTGCATCATGTATTTCAGTACTATCAGTAAACTTTAAGATATCTACTAGATTAGCTCTTCTGTCACAATCCTACGCAAAATTTCAGCAACTGTGGCAGCCATTCTCGCATCAATTTCTAAAGCCTCGCGATTAGGGTTTTTAAGATCAAGGACAGCGCGTAAAGTCATGCTCACAGAGCGGAGCTTAGGTACAGACTGCTCGTGAGATCTGGCAAGGCGATCAACAAATTGAATACAAGCTGTGTAGGTAAGTTCTGTACATTTGCGTTGATCGCTATAGCCAAAGCCCATTTTTGATATGACCACAGGATCGCTAATAAAATATTGCAGCCCTAAAGCCGCGATCGCCGTATCAACATATCTAGCTGTGTCATACCCCATTGCTGTAATCAAACTGGTTAAGCTATGCCATTGAGCAGCAGGTAAACGATTAGGAGGCGGGAGGTGACGATGCCATGCTATTTGAGAAACAATTCGCGTCAGGTCATAAGCCGATATCAGATTGTCGCCGCGATGTGGCTCTTTTGAGGCATCAATAAAATCTTTGCCTGTCGTGTCTAGCAAAATTGGTTTTTCAATATATGGTTTTTCACCATAGCGCCCTTGAAAAGAGAGATTTTGATTCCCTGTGATTCCTTTAAGCCAGTTCTGTAATTCTAACGGTGTGGCAAATTGTTTAAACATTGCTGCCAGACCATTTGAACTCATGCCATTAACTTCATTGTAGCTACAGATCCGCTGAGCCATTTCTGAAAATGATCGGGATGGCTCCTTCTTTTGGGCATCAGCGATCGTACAGAAGGCGATCGCTTGATTGGGTTTAGCTTGATTGGCTTTGCAGATCGTATATAGCAGG
Source organism: Pseudanabaena sp. (assembly GCA_043786935.1). Taxonomy (GTDB): domain Bacteria; phylum Cyanobacteriota; class Cyanobacteriia; order Pseudanabaenales; family Pseudanabaenaceae; genus Pseudanabaena. Next base: position 11,687 of record JAYVVP010000295.1, read on the forward strand.
GGCAGGATTTTTGTGGAACTCCAAAATTGCACATTTCTCAAGGGATTGCGACCAATCCAACGAGACAGCATTTGCCCATTAACGAGGCTACCGATGCTAATACAAGCTTCCTGAATGCTCTCATGCAAAAACTCCAAGCCAATATTTTCAATATTGGGGATTTTGCCAAGTGCAGGATAAGGACAAAATCGCACTCGTACCTGAGAGCCTTCCCCAAGCATAGCAATCTCACCATAAGAAACGACATTTACGCCGTCAGGTAAACTTGATAAGCGATCAGCATAAACAGGAATATGACTCAACAGTGGTGATGGCGCAAAGTTACGATTTGGTAAATCTTTCATGGAGCCTGCTATGCAGCCATTGACTCCGCGATCTAGGAAGCCAAGATGATTGCCGTTCGCTTGCCCCATATTCACGAAAATACGCTGAGCACTGGTAAATTTTTGCAATAGGAGATCGCTAGTTCCTACTATTTTTAATAAAGCCCTAACTACCCCAGGGATTTGCAAAAGATTATTAGTAAGCGATCGCGAATTAGAATCTAAAATTGTGTCGATACTAAGCGCATTTACAAACTGAACCAAAGCCGCTTCGGTTAACTTGCCATAGATGCCATCAACTTCACCATCGTATAGTCCTAACTGAAGTAAATATATCTGTGCTTTTGTTAACTCATCCTGTGAAAGCTTCACCTCTACCACCGCCATTAAATCCCTCTATAAAAAAGCCTTAGTCTAGTATTCTATCGATAAGACAGGCGATCGCGATGTATCAGCCATCTCTTCTCCCTTAATAAAATCCTCACGAGTACATGGACGCACTTCACCTGCCTTCTACTCTTAAGATTTTACGTCCTGATCATCATGATGCGCTTTCTTACCAAAATTACCAAGCCCTAAGTACAACTCCGCGATTTCAGGATCGTTTAATAAGTCTCCACCTTTGCCTGTAAATTCATCCTTACCTAAATGCATTACATAGCCACGATCAGCGATCGCTAGAGCTTTACGAGCATTTTGTTCTACTAAAATAATTGATGTGCCAGCTTGGTTAATTTGTTGAATCAAATTAAAAATGTCTTGTACTAATATTGGCGATAATGCTGCGGAAGGCTCATCTAAGATCAACAACTTTGGCTCTAACATCATCGCCCGTCCCATGGCAAGCATTTGCCGCTCACCACCAGAAAGCGTCCCTGCTCTCTGACTACGCCGTTTGGCAAGGACAGGAAAAGTTTGATAAATCTTCTCTTTTACTTCCTTAATATTTCCCTCGCGAGTATAGGCTCCCATGTCGAGATTGTCAGAAATGCTAAGTGATGGAAACACATTGGCAACTTGCGGCACATAACTAATCCCAAGTCGCACGATTTGTTCTGGCTTAAGTCCGGCAAGTGGGCGATCGCCAAATAATATTTCTCCTGAGCGCACTGGGACTAAACCGAAAATTGCTTTTGCTAAAGTCGATTTACCTGCTCCATTTGAGCCAATCACAGTGACAAGTTCGCCTTCGTACACTGACAAATTTGCCCCCTGTAGAATATCTACCCCTTCAACATATCCCGCGACAATATTACGCGCTTCAAGGATAAGTTGATCTGAAATTTGGCGATCGGGGCGATCGGTTGGTTTAGCTTGACTAGCATTCATAATTTGAATTAAACAGCTCCGAGCCTAATATTACGTTACCTTAAGCTGAATCACGTGATAATCTCCTTACTCTTCACCAAAACCTTTTTCTTCAGTTTCACCTTTGCCGCTTTCTACTAATAGTAATCACTATGCAACGATAGTTTGGGGAGAACTACCCCAGATAATAATCGCGCCGAGCGTAATCTGTTGATTATTGGCAAGAAGCGCCAATTCAAGGTTAAATGTGGTTTCATGGACTAGATGCGATCGCGAGTGGCTGAGATAGATGACGACTTGATGGACTTTTCGTCCAGGATATTTACGATACAGCCGCAGTCGGTAGTCGGTCATGCGGAAAGGAATATTTTGATTGGGTTCGGTTTAAAATTCGATATGCAGGATGATTTCGGCTGATTCGAGAAATATTACTGGGTCGGCGCGAATTGGTTCGACTGCGAGTTCGGATTGCTCGATTTTGGTCAGGGTGATGAAGCAATTAACGTTACTAAAACTATCCGCAAAGACATTCGCAGAAACACTCAAGAAGAACAAAAATTCTATTTAGCAACCGTCGAATCGACCTATCGTAAACTCGCCGATTTGCTACTAAAACAAGATCGCATCCTCGAAGCGCAACAACTCCTCGACCTGCTCAAAGTCGAATAAGTAGCTAATCCTGATTACCGCCAAAACCTCGCCAATCCGACGCACTGTCAACATTGTTGGTCGGCATTTTTTGCGATCAGTAATAGCTTGTAAAAATATCTGTAGGCTATGTAGCAATGCAAATTTTGCTTAGGACATAAAACTCAAAAAATGAGTGTCATCAAAAAGCGCCGCCACTTATCTTTTGGATTTTGATTTATCCTAGCTATCTCTTGCATTGCTATAGTATAAAAGTATTGGTACAGATTCCTCTTGTAGGTTTTTGAATATGGTTAATACTCTTCCTCAACAGGCGACTAACGAACTGGACGACTGGATTCCCCCCATGCCGCCCACAGACTTAATATTTGATGATGGAGAGCCTTTGGAAACTAATCAACATCGGGTGGCGATGAATGTGCTGATTCGCTCTTATCAACAACATCGCGGCGTAGACACCGACTTTTATGTGGGTGGCAATATGTTCATCTACTACAGCAGCACTCAGGTCAAAAATCGTGATTTTCGAGGGCCAGATTTTTTTGTGGTATTGGATGTGGATGGTCAGCGCGATCGTCTTGGTTGGGTGGTATGGGAAGAGGATGGACGTTATCCCGATACAATTATTGAACTGATGTCTCCTAGTACTGCCAAAGTCGATCTAGGTCACAAAAAACAGTTATACGATCGCGTGTTTAGGACGCAAGATTATTTTGTTTATAATCCCTTTGAGCCTAATTCTTTACAGGGTTGGCATCACCGTGATGCGTATCAAGCGATCGCGCCAGATAGTCGAGGTTGGCTATGGTGCGAGTCCTTGGGTTTATGGTTAGGTACTTGGCAGGGAACGATTGACCGAGAGACTTTAACTTGGTTGCGTTTTTATGATTTATCTGGAGCATTAGTTTTGTTACCAGAGGAGGCTGCTCAGCAATGGGCTGAGGCTGAGGCGCAACGGGCTGATGTTGAAAGACTGAGGGCTGATGGTGAGACGCAACGGGCTGAGGCTGAGGCGCAACGGGCTGATATTGAAAGACTGAGGGCTGAAAGGTTGGCGACTCGACTGAGAGAGTTGGGCGAAGATCCTGACATTTTGTAAGTCAACAATATGTAGAGATTAAACATTTGCGCCACCATTCCCAAACTCTCCACCAAAATCTCTGTACGCAAATGCTGAACCCTCTTGGCTATCAGAGATAAATTATCCCTACGTTGTGAGGTTTGGGCGATCGCATTACCGATCGCTAATCGCGGTGATTTGCGTGAATGGTGGCGGTAAGGCTGCGCCCCTACGGATGGAATTGATGGGTTTGTGTAATTGATGTTTTTCTTAATCCTCTGGTGGCAACAAGAGTTCTGCTTCAATGGCATCCCACGTTGCAGGCGAGAGTCTAGCTGCTTCTTGCTTGCATTTGAGAAGTAGGTCAATGCTATAAAGATATTTGCTTAAAGCTTGGGCTTCTTCGCTGTTGTAAGTAATCAGTTCTTGAGTTAGGTGAAAGGCTTCGAGATAAGCACTTATCACTTGCTCAGATACTTTTTTTATTTGGATGATATCCAATCCTTTCAGAGCAGATTGAAAGATTTGTGATTGATTTGTAAGTTTGGACAATTCTAACCCTGTAAAAATACCTGATTTCTCTAATTCGCTGGCTTTGGCGATGTCGAAGTTGTCGGATAAGCTGATACCCCTCATTCTATCTATGGCATCAACATCATCTATGGAGCTATCTATACCATAGATAGCTCCATAGATAGCTCCATAGATGATGTTGACGATGGTGGTGTCAATCGTGGTTTTGGTGTTGTCAATGGTGAAGGTACGGGAACAAGAACTACCATCGTTGATGGTGAAGGCGATGGCGATCGGCATTGCTACTGCTCGTTTAGCCGCAGGTTTAAAAGCACCTGATGACCCTGCTGTAACTTGATCTGTCCATTGCAGTAATGCTTTTACTTTGGGATGTCGTGCATACTGTTTTGCTGCTTTGTGCATCTCTAGAAGCAATACATCTGAACCTCTATCCACCATCAAACCTGAAGTCAATAGAAATACTTCTCTCCATCGATCATCAGTCAGATATTTCTCTACCATCTCCGAAATTTGACCATGAGCATAGATATATCTTGCCGTCAGATATTCCTGCAAAGTCAGGTGTGAGAAAGAATAGATATCCTCAACCCTTTCCACTAAGATACCTTGTTGAATGGCGATCGCATCTAAAACTTGTTCGCCACTGAGTTGTTTAGGCGCATTTAGATTACTTGATAGAAATTTTTTAATTTGCTCAACCAATTGAGACTTAGGAATAAACAAGCGATCTGCCTCAAACCCCTCACAGGCAATTTCTGAAAGCAGCACTTCCTCTAGCTCTACACTCAACCCCTCATAGATCGCCTGTCGCATAATTCGCTTTTCGGCTGCCCATTCTTCCAATAAAATCCGCAAAGCCTTCTTGTATAGCCCACTGCGATTGTTAGCAAAAGTCTGTGACTTGTCGTAGGTCAGACAGAGAAAAGTTAGCAAAATCGGACTATGAGCAAGTTCCTTTGCTGCTTTATTTTCGGCATGTTCTAGCAATTCCCAACAAAGCGCCGCCGTTCCCGCCTGTTTGTCTTCTTCAGAGCGAAACCAATTATTGATAAATTGCTCAATCTGTCCATCATCAAACTCCGACAAAATCACATCACTAAAGCGTTTGAAATTGTAGCGATAGGCGGCAGTACGACAGGAGGCAATGTAGCGATTTTTGTCGTATCGATCTACAAAGTCTTGAATTGCATCAATCACGGAGTTGACATTTGCAGAAGGTACTTCATCCAGCCCATCTAGCAAAATCAGCAATTTTCCCTGCTCTAAGGCACTTTCCGTAAATTGCTTAGGTCTAGGAAATCCACAGGTAGTAAACTCCGCCTCGATCAACGCTTTGAGATCGATCTTGCTCTCGGTGAATTTCTTAAGTTCTAACAAAACTGGAATGGCTTGATGCTTAAAGTTGCCCTTTTTTCCTTTAAAAGATTCCAAACCGATTTTGCGAAGAAAGGTAGATTTCCCCGCCCCTGGAGCGCCCAACACCATCAAGAATTGTTTTTGACTAGCAACAGCAATTCCATCTTGCCTTTCCTTAGAGCAATACCGTAGCAGTCTTCGATCAGCCTCACGGTAAAGTTTCTCCAAATCATCAATCGTCGCAAATTGCTGAACCTCATCTTCTCCAAGTAACTGAACCGTCGTAAATACCTGATCCAGTTTGACAGGCTCACGCATCCCTAATACTTTGAGTACACCATGACGATCGCTGTAGTTCTCGATATACTTACCTGCCGCTTTAAATACGACATTCTGCAAATCCTTACCAACATCTCGCTTCATCAAGCTGGCAAAAAAATTTTCGCCTTCCTTTTTACCACTGTTTTTGAGTACTTCAAGCGCGATGGCAACTAGAGGCGCGACCAATGGTTCTAATCCAGTCATAAGATTTAGTAATTGTAGTAGCCAGATCTTAGAGGATTAAAAGTTGCTTGTAAATTAAAATTCGTCACCATCCTCATTATTGGTCGGCATTTTTTGCGATCGGTAATAGCTTGTAATCAATGTATAGCAGCTAATGAATGTCATAACCAAATAAATTTGGATCGGCTCCATCTAGCTTAATATCTGCTAAACCATACTCAGCCCAACGGCGTGTTACCATCTCGGCAACATCAGGATCGCTCTCTAATGGGTCGCCCCAGTCGCGATCGGTTTCAGGATAGATTTTTGTAGTCGCGTCAATGCCCATGCGTCCGCCCAAACCTTCTTTCTCACAAGCAAAATCAAGAGAGTCGAAGGGATTATCGGGCAAGATGAATACATCACGAGTGGGGTCAACTTTAGAACTGAGCGCCCAAACTACCAAACGTGGATCGCGAATATTGATTGTATGGTCAACGACAATCACAAATTTTGTATAAGTAAACTGTGGTAATGCACTCCAAAAAGCCAACGCGGCTCTTCTTGCCTGTCCTGGATATGCCTTTTTAATTGAAATAATGGCAGCCTTATAGGAAAGTGCTTCCATTGGTAAGAAGAAGTCCGTAATTTCGGAAACTTGCTGACGCAGGATAGGCGTATAAATTCGATTTAAGGCGATCGCCATCATTGCTTCTTCTTTAGGAGGTAAGCCGCTAAAGGTGGTCAGATAGATCGGATCTTTGCGATGGGTCATGCAATGAAATCTCAGCAAAGGCGCTTGCTCATTGATGCCGCCGTAATAACCCATGTGATCACCAAATGGTCCATCAGTCCCGACTTCATGAGGAGTAATCGTTCCTTCTAAAATATATTCTGCACAAGCAGGAACTTCTAAATCTAGGGTTTTGCATTTAGTAAGCTTTACGCCTTCGTTGCCATAAAGCCCTGCAAAAATCCATTCGGAAAGATCGATAGGAATGGGAGTTGCTGCTGCCATGATTAGGACTGGATCAACACCGATCGCGATCGCAATTTCTAATTTTTTACCCGCTTCTGTCGCTTTGCGTAAATGTCTTGCCCCGCCGCGTACAGATAGCCATTGCACAGTCATTGTATTTTTGGACTGCTGCTGCAAACGGTAAACACCGACATTAGGAATGCCATTCTCAACATCTTTAGTAATTACTAGCGCTAGAGTTACTGCACGTCCGCCATCTTTGGGATAAGGACGCAAAATGGGAATCTGATCAAGATCGACATCATCACCTTGCAAAACTATCTCTTGACAAGGTGCATTACCAAATAGAACTTTCTGTGGACGTGACTTCACGACATCAAAGAGAATTTTGCCGAACTCGATCGCTTGAGAGATTTTTTTAGGTGGTTTCGGGCTTTGCAATTTCCCTAATTTCTCTCCGAGAATTTCTAATTCAGATTGCTCTTTCATTCCCATCGCCCAACAGACTCGCTCCACTGTACCGAGCAAATTCACGGCGACAGGTGTTTTATAACCTTTGACATTCTCAAATAAAAGCGCTGGTCCCGCCGATTGCAAAAGTCGATTGCTGATCTCGGCAATTTCTAATTGAGGATCAACAAGGGCTTTAACGCGATGCAGTTGTTTACGTTCTTCGAGTAGTTTTAGAAACGATCGCAGGTCACGGGTCATAGGAGTAGGTGGTGCTTGGACAATTAGGCGGGAATGCTAGTCTATTGTAACTAAATGTAACGTAATCTTTGTAGAAAGGGAGGCACAGCGCTCTGGATTCTCTAGATTTAAGATGGATTTAACTCTGAATCTAAACTTTTGGCATATTCGCAATCAGTATTTGCCCCTTCAGTGTCACCCAGTTTTGCTTTGGCTAAGCCACGATTAAAATAGGCAGGTGCAGCATCGGGTGCGAGTTCGATTACTTTGGTATAGTCCTTGATCGCTCCCACATAATCCTCAATTTCTGTGCGATCATAGGCGCGATTATAATAGGCTTCGGCATAGTCTGGATCAATCGAGATAGCTGCGGTATAGTCAGCGATCGCACCTTCAAAATCTTCATTTTCAGCACGTTCCATGCCGCGCTCATTATAGGCTTCTGCCGAATCTAGTTTATCCGTCATCGATTTTAAAATTGGTTATGGTAATTAGTGACTGTGCTTTTCTTCTAAGATATAGCAATAAATCCAGAAATTAGAAGAGTTCGCTTTCTGTGTCCTCCTAATTTCTAGCTATAGATTGATTTTCGCTCTATGAATTACAAGCTAAAACTGCCAATTCCTCAATTTTTACAAGTAGGGTGGCATAGCAGCCAAACTAAATTTTTTCAATTAATTAGCCCATTGCAGGCTTGGCGTGAAGGCAGTCGCTTGGTGACGGCAAGATTTTTGGGATGTTTGTTAGTTGTGCTGATCGCAACTTTACCTTTTCTAGAAAATGCTCAAACTGGTGTGATTGCTGGAGCCGTAGCGATCGCGTGGTTGATGCTGTGGTTGAGCGATCGCCGTGACGAGCAGGAGCAAAGCTCCCCAATCTGGACACCCATCCACACGCCCCTGATCATCTATTGGGCGATCGCTTTAATCGCGACTCTATTATCACCTGTACCTTTAGCAGCTATGGATGGCATGGTGAAGCTAACCATCTATATGCTTTCCTTTGTGTCGCTAAATCGATTGATGCGCTTAGGTTGGCGATCGCTGTTAGTAGGGACATATCTGGTCACTGCATTGTTTGTTTGTGCATATGCAGTGCAGCAATGGTATCTCGGTGCACCTGAGCTAGCCACATGGACTGATATCACCTCTGAAACCGCAGGGATTACTCGCGTTTATAGTTTTCTTGGCAATCCTAATTTGCTAGCAGGATACCTGATGCCTGCTTTACCACTTGGAGCGATCGCAGCTATTTACTGGCGCAATTGGAGTATGAAAATACTTAGTGCGATCGTGGCAATTTTAGGAGCGTTCTGCATTACCCAAACTCAAAGTCGCGGTGGACTATTAGGATTGGCAGCGGCAAGTTTTACTTTAATAATGTTACTGGTCTACTGGTGGGGCAAGCGATTGCCAACTTGGACTTTGCCTGTTGCCTTTGGAGGAACGGCTGGGGCGATCGCTTTAGGGACAATTCTTATCCCCACACTTCGCAAACGAGTTGGTAGTATCTTCGGAACTGAAGATAGCAGCAATGCTTTTCGAGTCAATGTCTGGAAGTCCGTATTTGAAATGATCATAGCCAAGCCACTTTTAGGGATTGGTCCTGGCAATAAAGCTTTTAACCTCATCTATCCTCGCTATCAGCGATCAGGCTATAGCGCTCTCGGTACTTATTCTGTTCCATTAGAGATTACCGTTGAGACAGGGATTATCGGCGCGATTTGCTACGGTTGGTTGGTTCTCACAATTTTTCGCCAAGGATGGATTGCTCTAAATCGATTGAGAATTGATCGCGATCCTAGTGGCTTATGGATCATCGCCGCGATCGCCACTATAGTTGGGATGATAGTTCATGGGTTAGTCGATACTGTCTGGTATCGCCCTCAAGTGCAATTACTTTGGTGGCTAGCGATCGCCTTGATCAGCAGTTTTTATATCGCTCCTATCGTAACTACCATAGATACAGCTCCAGATACAGAAAATTAAAAGAAACGCGAAGTATTTTTTCTGAATACTTTTTCTGAGTTTCTGGATTTCATAAAAATAAAAATGAGAAGTAACCCTAAGCATCGCTTCTCATTTCTGTTTTTTAAGTGTTTTTTAAGTATATAAACCTTGCAGAGTGGGAATAAATGACGGGTAAGAAATAGCGGCTGACTCAGCGCGATAGATTGAAGTTTTGCCTTTAGCGACTAACGCCGCGATCGCTAAACTCATCGCAATCCGATGGTCGTCATAGCTCTCTAATTCAGTGCCATTTAGAGTTTTACCACCAACGATCTCCATGCCGTCAGGACGCTCGGTAATATTCGCACCTAGTTTAGTAAGTTCTTTCACCATGGCAACAATCCGATCGCTTTCTTTGACGCGCAACTCTTCCGCATCCTCAATGACCGTTGTTCCTTCAGCACAAGTAGCCGCGATCGCTAAAATTGGAATCTCATCAATTAGTCGAGGAATTATCGAACCGCCAATCTTACAAGCTTTGAGAGAAGCCGAACGAACATGTAAATCAGCAACTGGCTCACCTGTAACTTCGCGCCTGTTCTCATAAGTAATATCTGCACCCATTTCGGCAAGAACTTCTAAAATGCCAGTACGGGTGGGATTAATTCCGACATTCTCAATTATTAGATCAGAATTAGGAACAATGGAAGCCGCTACTAACCAGAAAGCCGCCGAACTAATATCTCCTGGCACAGTAACTTCTTGCCCAATAAGTTTTGCACCACCTTTAATCGACACTGTATTGGTATCAACATCGACGCTTACTTTTGCGCCAAAAGCCGACAACATTCTTTCACTATGATCACGCGATCGCTCTGGCTCTGTAATAATCGTTTCGCCATCAATCATCAAACCTGCCAACATGATGCAGGACTTAACTTGAGCCGAAGCCACAGGTGATTGATAATGAATCGCTTTGAGATTTTGTCCTGAAATTGCTAATGGCGCTCTCGCTCCATTCTCTCTACCCCAAATATTCGCTCCCATTTGACGCAAAGGATTGACTACGCGAGACATTGGACGCGATCGCAAAGAGCTATCACCTGTCAAAGTAAAAAAGCGATCGGGATGACTTGCCAAAACTCCCAACATCAAGCGTAAAGTTGTCCCCGAATTACCTGCATTCAGCACATCTATCGGCTCTTTAAGATTTCCTAGCCCAATCCCTCTGACGGTTACTAGTTCCGAGTTAAGTTCTGAGATCCCTGCCCCCATTGCTACAAAACAAGCCGCTGTACTACGCGGATCTTCGCCAAGCAATAAACCGCGAATTTTTGTTTCCCCTTCCGCAAGTGAGCCAAGCATCAAAGCACGGTGTGAAATAGACTTGTCTCCAGGAACATTAATCTTCCCGCGTAAGCCCTGTGGTAATTGACTTGCATCAATATTTAGGAGGTGATGGGTTTGAGTAGTGTCAAGGTCAATCATGTTAAAGTCAATTAGCAATTAGTATTAGATTAAGACAAAATCACAGCAAGTTTAGATTTATATCAACTTCATCATTAGCGTTTATGAATCCCACCGAGCCAAATTCTGCTGATTTAAATGCGATCGCTACAGACAGCGAACTCTCAGTCAAGCCGCCACAAAATCTGGGGACGTTCTTTGATCGCCTTTATGGGACATTGTTTTTGCCGCAAGCGACCTTTGCACAACTCAAGGCTAATCCTGCGCTTATCCAAGCTGCCATCGTAATTGCTCTAGTAAATATTCTGGAAACCTTACGCCTTGATCAATTCTCGTTCTTTCGAGTTATTTGGTCAGTAATTAGTGGCGTTATTGGCTGGTTATTTTTCACATTTTTACTTAAGCAATTAGCTAATGTTTTTCAAAAAAACGTCCAGCTCAACGAGTTGTTAACCCTCACAGGTTTTGCTAGTCTGCCTTGGCTATTTATGGCTCCCGCCCTCAGCTTACCGTCACAGTTTCGCACTCTTGTCGCGATCGCAGTGATCATCTGGTTTATTGTCTGGCAAATATGGAGTACAGCGATCGCTTTAGAAATTAGAAGTTGGAAAGCTCTCGCGATCGTACCTTTAGCTATTTCTGGCGGTGTTGTTGCGCTGATTTGGCTAGGCAATACTTTTAAATTATTGCTAAGTATTACTTTCTAAGTCATTATGACATCGTTAAGGCTGGCTTACAGACCTCAATCGTTTGTTCGTAATAGTTCTGCAATTGTCTAGTTGCTGCATCCCATCCCCATTTTTC
>JAYVVP010000296.1:0-3327 GCA_043786935.1 Pseudanabaena sp.
CAACGATAGTCAGGAAGCCAAATTCGCATTTCACTGTTCACAACCATAAACTGTGTGTCGCGCAACAAAAGTTTGAGAAAGAAAAAAATATTTCCCATAACCAAGCTATGGTTTAGCGTTCCACCAGTCATAGTGACAATTTCTCCATCATGGTATTCACATTTCTCTTCAGAGGTTTCGGCGATCACGCGATACTCATCAAGACTGTAGCGGCGCTCAGTGGTAGCAATCATGGGGTTGTAACTCAAAGACAACGCTTATATTTTAGCGTGATGAAAGAATAAAGGGCTTAAGCCCCGCGTTTTAGCAAGCCTTGCAAAACATACTGGCATAGAGTTTAATTTATAGAAGATAGCTTAATCATTAGATCCGTAAATGAAAATCTTTGTTTATCACACCCCTGAGTTAGTACCAGCCGAAGGGAATCCAGACTGCGCGATCGCTGTTGATATTTTGCGAGCCACGACCACAATCGCTACCGCACTGTCGGCGGGGGCTGAAGGCGTGCAAGTGTTTTCCGATCTTGATGAGTTAATGCGCGTCAGTGAAGCTCATTCGCCAGATTTACGGATTCGGGTCGGCGAACGTGGTGGCAAAACTGTAGATGGTTGTGATTTAGGAAATTCGCCCTTTGACTTTACGCCCAATGTAGTGAAGGGGAAGCGGATTTTTATGAGTACCACCAATGGCACGCGAGCGCTCCAAAAAATTCAAAATGCTAAGAACGTTTTGGCTTGCGCGATGATTAATCTCGGCTCAGTGTTGAAATATTTGCGTGAAACTAAGCCTGAGACATTGTGGATTGTTGGCTCTGGCTGGGAAGGTAACTACTCGCTCGAAGACATTACCTGTGCAGGAGCGATCGCTTTAAATCTCGAAGATGAAGCTGACTTTGGTAACGATGAAGCGATCTCGGCGGCGGCTCTATACAAGACTTGGCAAGGTCAGGTTGAGGAGTTATTTTATCAAGCTAGTCATGGCAAACGCTTACTAAACCTCAATGGGGCTGAAGACATTGCCTACTGTGCAAAAATTAGTATTGTTGATGTATTACCTAAGCAATCTAGTGCAGGCTTGCTAGTTGCGGCTTAGTAGTACTAGATTGAGCAAGCATTAATTTTTTTCTCACTATCACTATGCCATCGTCGCTACGCTCATCTCTGCTCATAACTCCCTTGGCAAAACAAGTGGCAAATATAACTGGAACTGGGGCAAAGCCAGCACGACTTACTCCCCCTCTCAAATGGGCTGGAGGAAAGCGTTGGCTTGTGCCGCATTTGCAGAATACTTGGCAAAAACACTGCGATCGCCGCTTAGTAGAGCCATTTTGTGGCGGCTTAGCGATCGCTTTGGGCTTACAACCTCAAAAGGCTTTGCTAAATGACATCAATCCCCATGTTGTCAACTTTTACAAATGCTTACAAAAAGGCTTAAAACTGGAGATTCTTCCCGAGAATGATCGCCAATTTTATGATGCACAAAGAATAGAATTCAATCGCTTAATCGAAGCTGGAAAATCTGAAAGTTCTCAAGCAGCCCAACTTTTTTACTATCTCAATCGCACTGGCTATAATGGGTTGTGTCGTTTTAATAAAAAGGGCGGTTTTAACGTTCCATTTGGACGGCATAAAAATATAAATTACAATCCCGATTTTTCGGCATATAAATCTATACTTTCGCAATGGAAGTTTACGGATTTAGATTTTGGTAAAATTAAAATTGCTTCTAACGATCTCATTTATGCCGATCCACCCTACGATGTTGAGTTTCGGCAATATTCTAAAAATGGCTTTGAGTGGTCAGAGCAAGAACGTTTAGCCAACTGGCTAGCAAATCAAAATTGTCCAGCGATCGCTTCTAATCAAGCCACTGATCGCATTCTCTCTCTCTATAAAGATTTAGGATTTGCATATAAAATTCTTGATGCACCGCGCCGTATTAGTTGTAATGGCGATCGCTTACCAGCAAAAGAAATGTTGGCTTACAAAGGAATTGAATTGTCATGAGTCTTCGCAATACTGAAACTGGCGCAGTTTTAGAGCAGATGATATTGCATTCCTTAATTTATGGTGGCTATCTCTATCAGTCACAGCAATATATTGGTAGCCGTCCAGGAGGAGGTAAACACAAAATTGATGTAGTTGCAAATCGTGGTGATCGCAATGTTTTAATTTCGCTAAAATGGCAACAGGTGGGTGGTACTGCTGAGCAGAAAGTTCCATTTGAAGTGATCTGTTTAATGGATGCAATGGATCAAAATCCAAATTATCAAAAAGCTTATTTAGTTCTCGGCGGCGAAGGTTGGACTTTGCGTGAGTTCTATATCTCAGGAGATTTACAACAATATATTCCCTACGGCGATCGCGTCGAGATTATTACCCTCGAAAGATTTATTATGAAAGCAAATACTGGCAAGCTTTGATGTCTAAAACATATCCTGCCATACAAAAGTTAAATTAGGAAAAGCAAGCATAGAAAACTCATCATTTTGCTCATAACGCTGCATCTGTTTATATCCTAATGCCGATGGCTGCGAATATCCCTCAATTATTTTCCTGTTTAAGTCAAACAACCACATTTCAGGAATTCCTGCAACAGAATAAAGTGGCATTTTGACTTCGCGATCATAAGCGATCGTACTATCAGCAACCTCAATAATCAACAAAATATCTAAAGGTGTTGGTAAGCTATCTTCATAAAAATCATCGCGAGGTTTGAGAATTGTAAGGTCAGGCTGAGGTTCTGAATTATCAGTTAAACGGATTGGATTTTGTACTGAAACTATAACGCGATCGCTTAATTTTTTTGTAAACAGTGTCACCAGACGATTTATACAAGCAGCATGTTTTCTACCAATGGGAGATATTTCTGTAATTTCTCCATTAATTAATTCAATGCGATCGCCTTCTTGAAAAACCCCAGTTTCGTGCATCAGATGATATTGTTCTGCCGTAAATTTGTGGGTGAGGAGTTGAACTGTCATAAAAATTGATGTCCTTAATTATTAAGTACATTTTTGATAACGTTAATACCACGCGAAGATCGGTAATATTATCTTCTGATTCTTAAACTATCATAGCGAAACCCTAGCCCGATATAATAATTTCTCGCCTTGCATATAACCAACATAACGCACGATCGCTAGCTCCCCCTCATTTATCTCGTTACTTCCTTCCATTAATTGATGCTTTTGCGGATCGTAAGAGACTTCTGCTCCGACAGAACCGATCGTATTAATTCCCCATTTTTGTAATAGTGCGTCTATGGGACGCAACAGAGGCAAAATATTCTTTGCTAACATATTTGGGTTATTTTGAGCCGCATGAG
>JAYVVP010000297.1:0-3320 GCA_043786935.1 Pseudanabaena sp.
AGACCTTCAGCTTTTTTATTGTGGGTCTGCCAGGAGACACAGTGCAGAGTATTCTCCGAACCATTAAGTTTGCGATCAATCTACAACCAAACTGGGTGCAATTTACCGCAGCTTCGCCATTTATTGGTACGAAATTAAGAGATTGGGCGATCACACAGGGCTTTGTGACTGAGGATGAATATGCTTACATCAGCAGCCATGAAGTTGCTATTGGTAATGAGAATCTTTCTAAAGAACAAATTCAGTCTCTACTCTGGTTTGCCAAGCTAATTGGCAATTACTTGATTAACCGCAAAGGAATTTTGAAAGATGATAGCCGTTTAGATTGGTTTTACAAAATGACGAAAGTAACTGCTGATAGAGTAAGCAGCCAGATCGCCCAGATTTTGTTTGTCTTCGGTCAAATCTATTTTGAAAAGAAATTTAAATCACCAACTTAAGAGCAGGTTAAACTTGTGACGCGAATCTTGATTACTGGGGCAACTGGATTTTTAGGCTCTCATCTGTGCCAACGTTTAGTACGTGACGGACATCAGGTAAGAGCATTTGTCCGCCCCAATTCCAATACTAGTAATATCAGTGGAGCAATCATCGAATATGCCGTTGGGGATGTTAATGATGTTGAGTCCTTAGGTCAGGCTGTTGAAAATCAAGAAATTGTCATCCATACAGCAGCTCATCTTACTTATTGGGGACAGACACGAGCACTTCAATCTAAAATCAATGTAGAAGGGACGCAAAACCTGATTGCAGCGTGCAAACAGCATTCGGTGCAACGGCTGATTCATGTAAGTAGTGTGGCTGCGATCGGCATTCCTCCCAATGTCGATATTCCAGCCGATGAAACTTTTCAATTCAATCTCCAAAGCAGTGGTTTAAACTACCATCTTTCTAAATGGCGATCAGAGGTAGCGGTTTTAAGCCAGAGAGATTCATTGCTAGATGTCATTGTCGTCAATCCAGGAACAATTTTCGGTGGTTTCGGTTCAATTTTTCGAGGTAGTGAGATGATTGAAAAAGTTTGTCGCAGTTCCATAGTGACCTATTTTTCAGGCGGGATTAATACTGTTCATGTAGAGGATGTAGTTGATGGAATTTGTAGTGCTATTACAAACGGAACATCACGGGAACGATATATTCTTGGGGGTGAAAATATTACCTTCCGTCAAATAGTTGAAATTGCCGCCTCCTATCTTGGAGTGAAACGCGTTTTTGTGCCAATTCCTTCGGTTGTGACTGGATTGGCGGCGGCTATACAGGAACCTATTAGTAAGATTACAGGGAAGCGCCCCCGTTTTACCTATGAAGTCCACTATTGTGCTCATCGGTTTCATTTCTACGATTCTCAAAAAGCTAAGGATAAATTAGAATATCGTGCACGTGGTTTCTCAGAGATTGTTGAAGATTATCTTAAGTTTAGGCAGACTTCTATAGTATGATCACATTACCCAAGTGGATTCTCCTATGAAATTAAGGTTAGTCAGAAAAGGGAAATTATCTATATGCTTTTAGGAGTCAATGGCATTCGGTTGTTAGGCAAACGAAGTGGTGTGGGACGGGCAATTGAAGCCATCCTGAAATGCATGGATGAGCTAGAGCATCCGTTTACAGAGATTCTAGTATACACTCCTAAGCCTATTGATAGAGCAGTCAAACTTCCAAGTTTGGCAACTAATATTGTACTTGAGTCACCACTTCCATATGCTTTATGGGAGCAAGTTATCCTGCCAATAGCCCATGGGAATAAGCATTTGCTTCTATGCCCAAGTTATATTGCGCCAGTTTTTGCTCAATGTCCCATATTTTTAATCCATCATGGATCCTATGAAGGCTATCCGCAGGGCTATGACTGGTTGACCTTAAATAAAGCTCGTCTGATCTATGCTTTAAGTGCTAAATGCGCAAACGGACTTTCAACTGTAAGTGAATGTAGCAAGGTAGATATGGTACGCTTTTATGGAATTGCGCCAGAGAAAATACATGTTGTTCCAGAGGGTGTGGATACTAGGATTTTCTGTCCAATTCTTGATCAGCAACGTCTATCCGCGTGGCGTAAAAGTATTTTTGGAGAAGATGCGCCATTTATCCTGTTTGTAGGAAAACCAACGAAGCGACATAATTTACCATCCTTAATTCGTGCTTTTGGGCTGCTAAAGCAAGAGAAGAAAATACCGCATAAGCTTCTCTTGATTGGTATGAGTTTGCCAGGAACTCCATTTGAACATGCGATCGCTGATATGGGAATTGAGCATGAAGTGTTTACCATTGGTCATACATCCCATGATAATATTGTTCTTGCCTACAATGCTTCCGAATTGTTGATTTATCCCTCCTCCTATGAAGGATTTGGGATGCCTGTTTTGGAAGCCATGGCATGTGGAAGACCTGTGATTACGATCAATAACACCGCCTTTCCAGAGTTTTCTAAAGGAATTGCTTACCTTTTGCCAGATGTTGAAGTGAATACACTGAAAGAAGGAATGTTATCTGTCCTGAATGACCCAGTATGGCAATCTGAAATGTCTAAGGCTGGACCTCAGCGTGCAGCTCGTTATGACTGGCGCTTAGTAACGCGGCATTATCTGGATTTGATGATGCCATTAGTTGCCTAGTTTGAATCTCAAGTTACCCTGTCAGGAGTTAAATTGCTATGGATCCACAAGTCAATACTCAGTCATCACCTCAAATATTTGAGCGAGAATATTATCAACGCCTTTACGATATTGAAGAAAATCACTGGTGGGCGCAAGGTATGCGAGATGCAATGGTAGCGCTCCTGCATCAACCCATCGCTGGCAAACGAAATTTACGCGTCTTGGATGCAGGCTGTGGAACGGGCTATTTGTTAAATTTTCTGCAAGAACACTATCACCTAGATGGCGAACCTGTCGGTATTGATGTATCGCCTCATGCTCTGCAATTTTGTGAATTACGCGGTTCCACAGAACTTAAGCTCGCAAGCGTTACAGAAGTTCCGTTTGAAGATGCATCATTTGATTTAATTATCTGTATTGATACGATTCAGCATCTTTCACCTGCCGATGCCCCCCGCAGGGCGATCGCTGAATTTGCCCGTCTACTCAAACCCGATGGGTTGCTTTATCTCCGCACCAATTCGGTTCTTGGTCATCCACCCTTAAAAGGAGTAGATGCTGATCAATACCGTCGCTACGACTGCAATACTATTAAGCAAATGCTCATTGAGGCAGGGCTGAAAGTGGAACGGGCTACCTATTTAAATGCGATTCCTAGTATTTCTGCTACGATCAAAGAATTTATTCGTGCTTCCCAAGCTGAGCAGCATACAACAGCCGCGATCG
>JAYVVP010000298.1:0-3313 GCA_043786935.1 Pseudanabaena sp.
ATAAGCTTATGACAAGTTACACATTATTAGTTAGAGATATAGAGAACTTCTGCCAATTTTTGCAAGCATTAGAATAAGTTTGATATTTGATCGCCGTTCTGGGTTGCCGCCGATAAGCGATCGCACTACGACTGAGAATGTCATCAGCCCCGCAGGGCGAGAGATTATCGTCATTCGTGGCTAAATAACTAATTCAATACAAGCTCATATGTCCATTCCAGAGCCAATTTTAGTTGTTTACAGCGAACTGCCCAAAGCGATCGCTACATCAGACCTACGCCAAGCAAGGGTTGATGAGTTCTTAGCATCAAGGTCTTTGCAGCCCAAGAGCCGTAAAGCATATCAAGCTGACTTACGGATTTTTATGGATTGGTGCAATCTATCTTGGGTGGATGTGAGTCGTCGCAAAGTGACGCAGTTTAAAACTTTTTTACTGAAGAAGCGTGAATTGGCGCTTAGTTCAGTGAATCGGGTATTACGGACTTTGAAGTCGTTTTATCGTTGGATGTTGCTATCAGAATATGTGATGGCTGATCCGACAATTGGCATTCAGCAGGAGAGATTACCCGATCCTGTAGCCAAGGATTTAGAAGATGAGGAGGTGTTGCGGATTTATGAGGCGATCGCGTTGAGTAGAGTGATGTTGCGCGATCGGGCTTTGTTTTCGGTATTGTTGCATGGGTTGCGGGCGGAGGAGGTTTGTCGTTTGAATGTTGAGGATTATGTGAATGGGGAATTGGTAATTAAAGAGGCTAAGTGGGATAGTAAGGGAGAAGTGCCTTTGACTAAGTTAGGTATTCAGGATTTGGATGACTATTTGCTTTGGCGGAGAGAACAAGAAAGAGAGTTATCGAATGAAAGTGCTTTGTTTGTGTCTTGCTCTAATCGTAGTCAGGGTAAGCGGTTAACCTACTGGGGGATTCGGCATGTGATGGATGATTTGGCTGAGAAGACTGGGATTGATTTGCATTCGCATCGAGGACGACATACGTTTGCAACGAATTTGATTATGAAGTATGAGTTAGATCCATCTTTGGCAATGGAGTTGACTCGACATCGGGATGTGAGAAGTTTCAGGCGTTATACCAATCGTAAGAATAAGATTGCGGCAAAACGTGCTTTCTTAAAAGCGGCAGAAAGATTGGATTAGGAATAAGGTTTTTCTTCTACTTAACTTTATTGAGAAGAATATAGATCAGCCTTTAGCCTTTACTCATCAGGTATTAAATGTTATTTTTTAGAAACAGCCTCAATCTATATTAATGAATAGCTCTTTATCTCGAATTAATAGTATTGCTAACTTTGAAGTTAGGTTTAAACCAGATTTAGTGGATAAAATTCCATTGTCAGCTAAACGAGTCGCACTATTAGTGACTCCTGAATACGAAGGGATTACCAGAAATGGGGGGATTGGGACTTATTACCGTACCTTGAGTGAAAAACTAGCCGCAGCAGATTTTTCTGTGGTGCTACTACTTTGTCAGAGTCAGGAGAAATTTGGAGGAGAGTCAATAGTTCCTGCCCTGAAGCAGGTCTTCTCAACCCAAGAGTGTCGGAATGTATTGGAACTAACGCCGACTCACGTAGCCACTCTGTCTCAGTTGCCAGAATGGGAGTGGGTAGATTACGAGAATTACTGTGCTTTATTTTTTGCTCAGGCGATCGCTACTACATTTCCTCATGCATATGTCTATATTGAATTTCCAGAAATGCTGGGGTTGGGATACCGCACGGTACAAGCCAAGCGATCGGGGCTTTTGGGAGAAAACTGTGTGGTCGCTGTTACTCTCCATAGCGGACAGGAGTGGCTGCAAGAGGCACATGGCAACTACCTTCAACCTGTCCCGAAATGGTTCCAGCAAACCTGCCATTACGAGCAATATTCCTTTGAAAATGCCGATTTAGCCTTCTTTTTATCCCATTTTCTTAAGGAGAAAGTTGCCAAGTACGGCTGGAAAACTGACCATGGGTTACATTTGCCCTATTGTTTTACAGTCATTACTCAGCCAACAGAGACAATTGTGCTTAATAGTAGTTGGCAACGGTGGGTAGATTCGGTAGATAAAGATAAAATCCCCCTCATTTTCTTTGGGCGGCTGGAAGAAAGAAAGGGGCTTTTCACTTTCTTAGAAGCACTTCAGATTTTAGAAAGTAGGATAATTGAGAAACTGCATATTATTTTTATTGGCAAGAATGTAAATTTGCAAACTGGAGGTTTACAAGGGGTAGATAGCCAGAAATATATTGAGCAGCAATTAGGGAAGAAATATTGCTATAGCATTGTCACTAATTTGTTTAGCCAAGAAGCAATTCAGTTGGTTGGTCAGTTGCCTAGCCCGATCGCTTGCCTTACCAGTAGTCAAGAGAACTTTCCCCATACCGCACTAGAAATGGGACAGTTGCCTATTAGCTTAGTAGTTTCAGACACGGGGGGATTTCGGGAGACTCTAAATCTAATTGGACGCACTTCGGGGGTGCATTGGTTTATCCCTAAAGAGGAACGATCGCTAGCCCAAGCTATGATTCAAGCTATTTCTGTGTATCCAGAAAAAGTAGGCATACCAAATCCAGACCTACTCCACTTTATCAATGGAAGATTGTTGAATCGAAGATTTGAGTACATGAAGCAAGCTTTCTCAGAAATGGCAATGCCAGCAGGCGCACCACCAGAGAGTAGTGAACCCAGACGCTGGATACTGGGCATGACTTCCCTAGAAGAGCAAGTCTTTTTAGAGGATTATGCTCGAAATGAATATTCGGGTTCAGGGGAAATTGTTGAACTTGGCTGTTGGCTCGGCTCATCAACTATTTCCCTTACCATTGGACTTGAGGCTAATTCTTCTATCACTAATAAAAAACAGCGCATTCATGCCTATGACATTTTTGTTTGGTCTCCAGATTCCAATATGCAACAAAGTGTTAATGGCACTGCTCTGGAAGGAAAATATCAGGATGGAGATAGCTTTTTAGATGAATATCGGCAACGTATTAGTCCTTGGAATGATTTAGTTCAGGTTTACCCCGGAGATATTACAGAACTCGGTTGGCATCAAGCACCTATTGAATTTCTGTTTATTGATGCCATGAAATCTTGGGAATTAGCAAACAGTATTCTTAAAAACTTTTTCCCTTACTTGGTTCCTGGAGTATCCCTAGTTCTACATCAAGACTTTGTCCACTTCTACACCTCTTGGATTCATTTGATCATGTATCGGCTGAGAGACTACTTGGTGCCGATTGAGCATTCTTTCATTTATTCCTCAAGGGTTTTTCGCTATACTCAGGAAATTCCTCAAGACTTATTCCAAACTGA
>JAYVVP010000299.1:0-9272 GCA_043786935.1 Pseudanabaena sp.
TACACTGGTATTTTTAACCAAAGTTTATCTTTTACTACTAACTTCATACGGCATATATTGCAATGCTTTTTCTTACTCATTACGCGGAACCATTGCCGATCAGCCCATAGAACTAGAATTAGTAACGACTGCGGCGCATCCTTCCACACTTTTACCGATGGAAGCTTTGCTAAATAGCAATCAATTTATCGGCGGGTGCGATATCTATAATCTTTATCGCTATGAGTGGGAAAATGGCGATCGCAGTTTGCCTTTTGGTGATGGTTTTCTAGACAACAGCCCGACACCAGTTAAAGGTTTTACCCCTTTTGTCTGTGCCTATTTCCCTAGACCAGCCGATCCACCGCCAAGAATCGATTACTACACCAATGGCGAAATTTATATTCCTGTATCTCTTGTCAATCTTTTAAGAGAGGAAACCTATGTTTGAAACTAAACGCCAACGTTCTTATAATTTTGGTAGGGTGTTTTTCCCAGATTATCCCAGACTTGCCATACCAACTGAGGTTAGATTCCAGCCACTAGGCAACCATGTTGGCAATGTGGTTAAACTTGTGCGCTTGTGGAATTGGGAATCTGAGAGATTTGCATACGATCGCGAAAATGTTCTCAAACGAGTTAAAACATCTGCGGAGATCCACGATTTAGGTAAACCCCAAAAATTTGCGATTCAGTCAAATACAAATAAATTCAAAGAATATATTTATTCCTTTCGTGGACATCGTTTTCTAGCTGACAGCAAAGATTTATGGGCAAAAACTTTAGCGATCGGACATCATGATTTTTCAGTTCATGACATTTGCCGAGATGCTTATACACTCAAAAAAGATCCTCAATATGCAGAGATTCTTGCTAGAGAGCCGTTAGCCTATGCGATCGAGCTTTATATTTTGGAGATGTGTGATCAGATTGAGGCTGAATTAGCCTGTCGTGTGCTTGATGATGCACATCAAGGGGAATCTCGTACATTCATGGATTACACGCTCGCCAAAAGTGACACAGAGCAAGATGTCTATTACATTGATTCTTGGGCATTTGCTCCAGAATTAGAACAAGATGGTATCGAGCTAACTTTTCAGTATTGGTCAATGCAACCTTCTGAAGAAGATAAAAAACTGTTGCAAGAATGTATTGACAAACAAAAAGAAAATAAACTAGGAGAAACTTTAGATCGTTGTGTTAAAACATGGTGGCGATCTGAAGAAGGCGAATCAGCAAAAATTCTCAAACGAAATATAACTCTCAAGCCTTATCCATCTGCACAAACACCATATTCTTGGACTGCAAGATCCTTTTATGATCAAGTAGCTGGGTTTGCACCCAACCTCATGCAAGAACAAATGTTTGACGCTATCTATGGCGATCAACATCCTGCAATTCTTTTGAAAGCCCCAACTGGATCGGGTAAAACCGAAACCATCTTATTTCCTGCCTTAGCCTCAGGCTATCGGCTATTTTTGCCTTTGCCAACTCGCAGTCTTTTAGAAGACCAAAAAGAGCGCATTGAAAAATACATCAAGACTTTTTCGAGATTACCCATAAATCAAGGTAGAGAGTTTTCGCTGGTAGTCGATACAGGTTCACAAATGTATCGCTATATTTATCAAAATGGCGAAGAAGTAAAGCGAAATATAAACCCCAGAAGACACCTTTACAAAGGCGATGTAATTCTAACGACTTTAGACAAATTTTTATATCGCTACTTTGCCTTTGGTGACAAGCAAAAATCTTTTGTCTTTCCTTTAAGAATCTATCAAGACAAAACTCTAATTTGCTTTGACGAACCCCATAGTTATGATGAAGTTGCTTTTACTAACTTTTCTAGCTTGGTAAAGTCACTCTACGAAGCAGGGCGATCACTTGTTTTAATGACCGCAACCATGCCCGAAGAATTGTCAAAGAAACTAGATTATCTAGAAACTTTTGACTATATTAATCACCCTGAGCTAAATCAATATCACCGTGATCGAGGCTTTGAGTGGCTTAGTAACATATCGCGTGACAAAGAAAATCCTGAAGATTTTCAAAACAATTTTACTCAAATAATTCTCAATGAGTGGAATGCAAAATCTAACCGCCGCATTCTTGCAGTTGTTGAAACTGTTAAGGATGCTGTTGCAGTTTACAAACAATTAAAAGAAAGTCTGAACATTGACTCAAAAGATGAAAGATTCTTATTTCTCTATCATGGGCGTATTGCCGATCAACTTAGACCAAAGCTATACAAACAAATTAAGCAAAGAGATGATCTTGGACAGCCTTATATTCTAGTTACTAACAGTGCGATCGAGGTTGGCTGTGATCTAAATTCTGAAGTTCTCATATCTGAGATTTGTCCACCTGAAAACTTGATTCAGAGAGCAGGACGCTGTAACCGTAAAGGCAATATACCAGATGCAAAAGTTGTCTTAATTGGGGACAAGATTCAAGATTTTGCTAATAGTCTTGATGATGACGGTTGGACAAATTATGCAGAGACATTAGTTAACCTGACCAACTTTGACTCTAAGCAAATCTCTAACTGTATCTCACGCTCAGAGCATATCGATGATTACCGAGTTGTTGAGCTATTCTCAATGCTTCATGAATATGTTTATGGCGCTGATCTAACCTGTCAACCAATCCATGAAAAAGGACTTGTCATAACTAGAAGTTGGACACCATCAGCCACCTTGATTTATAGAAATGGAGAAAAATCTCCTCCTAAAGTTACCGTTCCGCTAGATCGACTACTTCAACGTGACGACAATCAGTTTACAAACACTCATGTTTATGAACACTATTATGATGTTGAAACAACCCACTGGGGATTGAGAGCGCTCAGATTTGGTTCTGCTTATTCTAAAGATATCGTTATCGAAATGTCTCCCACTAATGACGGAGCAGGTATGTATGACGGAAAAGAAGAATATAACTACGATCCAGAGCTAGGCTTTGTGAATTTACCAGGTGTATTCATCAAGCTCAGAGCTAAAGGCTTTGAAGAAAAGCTACTCTGTCAACATGAAGACAAGAAAGTTATCATCTCATACACAAAAGCTCTAGATAAGGAGGAGAAATGATTTACTTAATTCGCGATCGCGCCACCAAAGAACAAATTGACGAAATGCAGCAAGAACTTGGTGAATATATCAAGTTAGCAGTCGATATTAAACGCGGGATTTTAGCAGGTGGCGGTGAATTTCACGCTGACTGCGAAAGCGTTCTACTAGAAGATGGTAGTGAGCAACAAAATATTTGGGGAGCCGATTGGTATCCAGATGCTCAAGAAGTAACCTATGAATCTCTAATTAATATTCGTCCAAAACAGGGCAATAGAACACTAGAGGTTCTACTTCCAGACGTTCGCGCAAAAATTGAAGAGATTGCCAAAAATCTACTGAGTAACCTATGAAAGATTGGAACACATTAAAAGAAAGATATTTGAGTGATTTACTCCCTGATCGCTTAGGTGGTCTGTCAGCAAATCTAGCTCGAATTAAAACCTTGACTGGTAAGGCAATCAGCCAAAATACTATTGAGTACTTAATGAGAGAAAGCAAGTTTTTCATTGAATGGACGGCAATGGATGCTGATATTGATATAACAGTTGAACTAGTGGAACTACAGATACAGCTTGCACTGTGGCAATTGCACTGGACAAAAATCTGGGCAGATCCAGCACAACGTATGGAAGTTGCCGCACAAGCACAGATCTGGTCAGACAGGATTTTAGAGCGATCAGGACTTTTGGATTAAGGGGTTTTAGCTGTTAGCCGTGAAGCGTAAATCTATGCCATTCCTGCGCGATCGCTTTATATAAAATATAGTTTTTGAGGATATCCCAAATGCTTGCTAGACAACCAGACCTAACCTACTCAGAATATCTCGCCTACGAAGAGGCAAGCCTCACTAAACATGAGTTTGTCAATAAACAGGCTTATGCAATGGCAGGCGCGAGTGAAGATCATAATTTGCTTGTTGGTGGATTATTTTCAAGAATTTGGAATCATTTACGGGGTAAACCTTGTCGCGTGTTTTCTTCGGATATGAAGTTAACGATCGCCTCTGCAAATAACGCCACCTACTATCCTGATGTGATGGTGGTATGCGATCGCACTGATAGCGATCCTTACGTCAAACAGAAGCCTTGCCTATTAATCGAAGTTCTATCACCTTCTACAGCCCTACTAGATCGGCGAGAAAAGCTTTTCAACTATCAAAAATTGGAATCTTTGCAAGAGTACGTTTTGGTTTCTCAATCGGAGATCAAAGTAGAACTCTATCGCCGCGATTCTGAAGGTTGGTTAGTGCAGTCCTTGAGTATGGGTGAAAGTCTACAGTTGCAGTCGATTGATTTGGCGATCGACCTTGCCGATATTTATGAAGATGTGGAGTCATAGATTATGCCTCATAGCCTTGTTGTTAATTTTATGCCGAAAACCTCAATTTATCCTGAATACCTGACAGGACGGCATATTCATGCACTTTTTTTGACCTTGGTTAGCTCTGTCGATAAAGAACTAGGCGATCGCTTGCATGGGGAGAAAGCGAATAAGAGGTTTAGTCTGAGTCCGATTCAATTGGCGGTTAGCGATAGGCGATTAGCTGTTAGCTCTGACAAAAACAAACCAAAACTAAAAACAGCTAACAGCCAACAGCTAAGAGCTAAAAGCCTATCTTGGCACAATCAAGAAATCTTACCCTCAACTCCCTGCTGGTGGCGCATCTCTCTATTAGATGAAGTTCTCTTTAGCAAACTGATAGGGCTTTGGCTCAATCTCAACCCCGATCGCGCATTTCATCTCGGTTCCGCCGATCTCTATATCACCAGCATTCTCGGCACACCGCAATCGAGTCAACCTTGGTCAAACTTCGCTACCTATCAGCAAATTTACGATCGCGCCTCCGAAACCGAGCGTAATATTACCTTTCACCTTGCCACACCGACCGCCTTTCGTCAGGGCAAATACGATTCGCCGTTGCCGACTCGCGACAATGTATTTAAGAGTTTATGCGATCGCTGGAATACCTACAGCGAAATTCAAATCAATCCCGAAATTATCGAATATATTTTTCCAAGTAAATTTGACATTAAGACAGAAGTTGTCAAGAACTATGACACCCATAGCTTTATAGGTTGTGTCGGTGAGATTGGCTATCGAATTCTTGGTGATGCTTCGCCAGAGGCAATTAAACAAACTAATGCTCTAGCAGACTTTGCGATGTTCGCAGGAATTGGACGTAAAACCACAATGGGGATGGGAATGGCTAGAAGAGTATAAATTACGAATTATTAATTATAAATACTATCATGGAACCAATTGCGATCGCGACTCTCAATCAATACGCCTATTGCCCTCACCGTTGCTGGCGAATGTTTTGTGCGGGAGAGTTTGTGGAGAATCATTACACGATTGAAGGGACAGATTTACATCAGCGTGTGCATACAGTTGGCGAAAATCAACGGGAGGAGACATGGCAGATTCGGACAATTTGGTTGAAGTCAGAGACCTATGGCTTGAT
This sequence comes from Pseudanabaena sp., assembly GCA_043786935.1. GTDB lineage: Bacteria > Cyanobacteriota > Cyanobacteriia > Pseudanabaenales > Pseudanabaenaceae > Pseudanabaena. The sequence goes on from JAYVVP010000299.1 coordinate 5,506, forward strand.
TGGCAAATCGGATTTAATTGAAGAACTTGATGGCAATCTATATCCCATTGAATATAAGCGCGGTCATAAAGGTGAATGGGATAACGATGTGATGCAAGTTGTAGCTCAGGCGCTGTGTTTGGAAGAGATGACAGGTAAAACGATTACTAAAGGCTATGTTTATTATGCTCAAACACATCAGCGACAAGAGATTGAGATTACAGAAGAGTTGCGAAAAGCTGCCATTATCGCGATCGCGGAAATCTCTAAAATGATGGAAATAGGCAAGATGCCACCTGCGGTGTATAGCAATCGCTGTAAAGGTTGCAGTTTGTTTGTTCAGTGTGTACCGATGGCAAAAGAAAAAGTTAGCAAGTATAAAGAAGGAGCCTAGGAATTATGGGAACGGTTTATGTAAATCAGGATGATTCATTTATTGGTAAAACTGATGAACGATTGACAGTAAAGGCTGAGAAAAAGCAGCTTTTGGATATTCCATTAATCAAAATTGATGGCGTAGTGATTTTCGGTCGTGCCACGATTTCACCTGCGGCGGTGATTGAGTTGCTAGAGCGCAAAATCCCCATGTCGTTTATGACAGGAACGGGGCGATTTCTCGGGCGATTGGAACCTGAGCTAACTAAAAATATTTTCGTGCGGAGATCGCAATGGGCAGCCGCAGGTGAAACTCCGAAAGCGATTCATATGGTGCAAGCGTTTGTGCGTGGCAAGTTAAAAAATTACCGCAGTTCATTAATGCGTCATCTCCGCGATTATCCCGATCTGAATTTACAGAAAGAAGTTGATGTACTCGAAGAGGCGATCGCTTCAATTGTCAATCATCAGGCGATCGCTAGCATTCGAGGTGTGGAAGGACATGGGAGCGCTGTTTATTGGCGTGCCTTTCCGAAGTTGATTCGCACTGACAAATTCACTTTCTCGAATCGAAACCGCCGACCACCTACCGATCCTGTAAATGCATTACTCAGCTTTGGTTATTCACTATTACGTCATGACATTCAAGGCGCACTCAATATCGTGGGCTTCGACCCCTATCTTGGCTACCTCCATACTGAGCGCTATGGTCGCCCTAGCCTCGCTCTCGATTTAATGGAAGAGTTTCGTCCCATCATTGTTGATGCGATGGTGTTGTCTGCTCTCAATCGTAAAGCGATCGTGCCTCAAGATTTTGTTTCTGAGCCACTCAGTAAAGCAGTTTCTCTATCTAACGAGGCTAGACGATCGTTCCTGAAACTATATGAGGAGAAAAAACAATCAAAATTCACACATCCTGTAATGGGTCGTAAATGCACATATCAAGAAGCTTTCGAGCTTCAAGCTAGACTGCTTGCAAAATTTCTGATGGATGAGACTGATAAGTATCCACCATTGGTACTGAAGTAAATTATGTTCCTAGTCATTTCCTATGATATTTCTGAAGATCGCCGCCGTACTAGAATCCACAAGATTCTCAAGTCCTATGGACAATGGATGCAGTTTAGCCTTTTCGAGTGCGAACTCACTGATATTCAATATAGTAAGCTGCGATCGCGTCTCAGTAAGTTGATTAAACCCAGTGAAGATAGTATTCGCTTTTACTTCCTTTGCGGTGGTTGCCATCCTAAAATAGAACGTATCGGCGGCGAACAACCTATGGATACGACTATTTTCTTTGCCTAAAAATGGTTCAATGTTTGCGCGAGTGATTAGGTGTTTTTTTGAGAGTCTGCAAATAATGGCTTGCGATCATTTATCTATATATTTTTGAGGGTGATCGCGATCATAGTGAAGTTCGCGCAAGTTTTGAGTGCCTTACTATGTCTATGTTGTCAGTATTTTTTATGAGTATGCGATCGCGTCAAATTGAAAAAATCTGCTACAATTTAAGAGGTTCGCGCAAATGCACCTTGAAAACTAAATATAGTATACTTCTCAAGCGTGGGCGGTCTCAAAACTACTGAAGCCCTTTTAGGGATTGAAACTTTTAAATTCATATAAAAAAGCAGATATTATATTTTGTCTCAAAACTACTGAAGCCCTTTTAGGGATTGAAACTAAGCTTATTTTATCTAGGGACGTAAAAAACGAAAGTCTCAAAACTACTGAAGCCCTTTTAGGGATTGAAACCTATATCTAACCCTGCTAGTCCTGTTAGCAGTATAGTCTCAAAACTACTGAAGCCCTTTTAGGGATTGAAACTACGTGAGATAGAAGTAAACGAAGTTTTAGGGTTTAGTCTCAAAACTACTGAAGCCCTTTTAGGGATTGAAACAGTCCCCCAGCCCCGAAAGCATCAAAGGCTAGATGAGTCTCAAAACTACTGAAGCCCTTTTAGGGATTGAAACGATTATCGACCTCGAAAATCAGCTTGCTTACATTGGGTCTCAAAATTACTGAAACCCTTTTAGGGATTGAAACGCTCGATCCATCGATCCAGTGATCCATAAAATCCTCGGTATCAAAACTACTGAAACCCTTTTAGGGATTGAAACAAGATATGGAAGTTACTTCCATTTGTATAAATGAGTCTCAAAACTATTAAAACCCTTTTAGGGATTGAAACCACCCTCGGATGCTTTCGGGGCTGAGGGGTACATCAGTCTCAAAACTACTTTTTAGGGATTGAAACATACTAATTTGACTTTGAAAACTTGTCGTTAACCGCCTTTCAGCGTGTTGTAGTCCGACTCAATCGACTCAATCGCCTCAATTACCGCCTTAGCGCAATCTTGATCGCGATCGTTCCCCAGTGCTACTAAATAATCAAACTGCGCCTCTAGTCTTAAAAAAGATCGCACTCCTCTGTGAAAAATCTTCTTTCTTCAGTTCGCGCACTGTTTTAGCAAATTAGCAATAATCTCATCGTTAACCGCTAGATAATGGCTATAGGCATGATGCAGGAAGATAAACCCCATAACAGGTATAAAATACTCATTACTGGCATAGTTAGAGTTAGATCGCAACGTGTTAGTCGCACCCCACAGACGCTTTTCAATTGCCTCAATATGTCCGAGTTGCCCCATATTTAACCCTGTAACTTAGTGACATCAGCTTCACTAGGCTCTAGCATAACCAACACTAACCCATTCGATCCATGATCGAGAAATAATTATGACTTTGATTAACCGCAGATCCAAATAATTACTGGAATTAATCTAAGGTATTTAATTCGCGATTTTCGCTACTTCAGTATAGAAATAGTATTTAGTATGATTTCTTAGAAGGATGACAGGTGCAAAAAGCAAATATACATCAGAGTTAGTTCAAGAGATCTGCAATCGCATTCGTGCCGATGGCAGACTAGAAAGCGTCTATGAATCGCCAAAACTTATTAGTAAAGCGAGCTTCTATGCGTGGCTAAAAACAAAGCCAGACTTTTTAGACAGTGTAAATCAAGCTCGGAAAGACTATCAGCGATCGCAACCAGAATTCATGAAAAGCTTGGCTCAAGAGGTTTTGCTTGAATATTTAGAAGGTCATGGCAAAGAAGAAATAGAGCGATCTTCACAGATAATCAAAAAGTTTCGATTTAGAGGTATTGAAGGCTTACAACTTTTTGAGATCGATGAAGTCGAAACTGTAAAGACAACATATAGGAGATGCCCTGTAAGAGTCCTTGAGATGTTTTTTCCAAGACCTATGGCCTATGGCGATCGAGCAAGCAGTGGCGACTTTAGCTAGTGAAGGTGTACTACTCCCTTCCCACCCATAAATTAGACATATATTAGAACCCAGAAGACTGGAAAGTCGGCTTTTCAAGTGTCTAGTTTTTCACTGGGAAGGGAGTA
>JAYVVP010000300.1:0-23178 GCA_043786935.1 Pseudanabaena sp.
CGATCGGCATCACCATCAAACACAAATCCCACCAAAGTTTTTTCGGGATAGTCGCGATGACAGGTTTTGACTTGACGAAATAAGTCAGCAATATAGCGAGGAAGCGGCTCAGGTGCGTTCCCACCAAAAAGGGGATCAGTGTCGCTATTTATTTCAATCAAGTTGGCTTGAGATTCGGGCGGCAATTCTAAAATTCTTGCTAAACCACTTGCAGCGGCTCCATGCATCACGTCTGCGAATACCGTCAACTTCCCCAAGGCGATCGCTTCTTTGATGGCTCCAATATTTACCTTGCCACGCAAAGCTTCGCAATAACTTGCCCATGCATCAAAGGTTTCGATTTTGCCTTTTTGAGTACTTTCATAAGCAAAATCGCCCCGTGCTAAAATTGCCTCGACTTTTGCCGTCACATCTGGCGATACTGAGCCACCAAATGCGCCTTTAATTTTTAAACCTGAATAATTAGCAGGATTATGACTAGCCGTAATTACCAATGCTCCTAACGCCTTGCGCTCATATGCTGCCCAACTAAATGCTGGCGTAGGTGCAAAGTCATCAGCTAACAGCACGTCAAATCCAATTGCTGCCACTACTTCAGCCGTACGTTTCGCAAAATCAGCGGACATGAATCGGCGATCGTACCCAACAATAATTGTGTTACTACCTGATGCTCCAAAGGTTTCGCGCAAGATATGAGCAGCGATCGGCGCGACAGCAGCTAGGCGATCAAAGGTGAAATCATCAGCGATGATACCTCTCCAACCGTCAGTGCCAAAATGGATGGGGGGATGCAATGGGAATTTGCCGTACATAAGCCTTAAAAAATTTCTTCTAAATAGAGTTTATCGTGAATTTTCTTTATGTAAAGTAAAGCCGTCAATAGCTGATTTGGTGCGGCGAGAATAGAGAGCTTCAGCTTTTTGCTTGTCGTCACCGTAATAGTTTTTAGGTTTTCGCTAAAAAGCGAGTAAAATTGTAACTTGCTAAAATTGATGACTGAGTTGATGTCGCTGTGCAATCTGACTATTTAGAACGAATCCTTAAAGCTCGCGTATATGATGTCGCGCAAGAAACCCCATTAGAATTGGCTCCCAACCTATCGACAAGATTGAACAATCGTATCTTGCTAAAACGAGAAGATATGCAATCAGTCTTCTCGTTTAAACTGCGGGGTGCTTACAACAAAATGGCACAATTGCCGCCCGATCTACTTGCAAAAGGTGTAATTGCAGCATCGGCTGGAAATCATGCTCAGGGAGTTGCTCTTAGCGCTCGTGAGTTAGGTACAAAAGCAATTATTGTTATGCCTGTGACGACTCCACTTGTAAAAGTGAAAGCCGTAAAAATGCTGGGTGGTCAAGTGATTTTGCATGGCGACACATACGATGATGCCTGTGCCTATGCTCGTGAACTTGAGGTCGAGAAAAATTTAACTTTTATCCATCCCTTTGATGATCCTGATGTAATTGCGGGACAAGGCACGATCGGCATGGAGATTTTGCGTCAATATCAGAAACCGATTCATGCGATCTTTGTAGCGATCGGTGGTGGTGGTCTAATTTCTGGGATATCAGCTTATATAAAGCGGTTGCGTCCTGAAATTAAGATTATTGGTGTGGAACCAATAGATTCTGATGCAATGTCCCGATCGCTAAAAGCAGGACATCGGGTGCGCCTCGATCAAGTTGGTTTATTTGCCGATGGTGTGGCAGTGCGCGAAGTTGGGGAAGAGACATTTCGCCTCTGTCAGAAATATGTTGATGAAATTTTGTTAGTCGATACCGACAATACTTGTGCGGCGATCAAAGATGTATTTGAAGATACGCGCTCGATTTTAGAACCTGCTGGTGCTTTGGCGATCGCTGGTGCAAAAGCCTATGTCGAGAGGGAAGGGCTGGAGGGGCAAACTCTAATCGCGATCGCCTGCGGTGCAAATATGAACTTTGATCGTTTACGATTTGTGGCTGAACGTGCTGAATTAGGCGAAAATCGCGAAGCTATTTTTGCAGTGACAATTCCTGAACTAGCTGGCAGTTTGCGAAAGTTTTGCGAATTAATGAGCGATCGCAACCTCACCGAATTTAGTTATCGGATCGCCGATCAGGCGATCGCGCATATTTTTATAGGTGTGCAGATTGTCAATCGTGCTGATGCGGCAGACTTAGCAAAAGTTTTTGCAGAAAAGGGATTTACAGCGATAAATATCACTGATGATGAACTGACTAAACTACATTTGCGACATATGGTCGGTGGGAGATCGCCACTTGCTAACAATGAGCTGCTCTATCGCTTTGAGTTCCCAGAACGTCCAGGTGCATTAATGAGATTTGTCGGCTCGATGAGTCCCAATTGGAATATCAGTCTATTCCATTATCGCAATAATGGCGCTGACTATGGAAGGATTGTCGTCGGAGTACAAGTACCTCCGCTGGAAATGGAAGATTGGCAAGCATTTCTCAATACTCTTGGTTATCGCTACTGGGATGAGAGCCAAAATCCTGTCTATAAGTTGTTTTTAGGTTGAGTTATAGGGTAATTTAATGTTGCCTCTATATTTAATCCAGTTCACCGATTGTGTATTCAATTAGTTTTAGCAAGGATTTGCTCATTTCTTGGAAGCCCTGACGCTTGAGTGCAGAGATAGCGATCGCATCGGGATATTGCTCTAAAATTAGATTTGGTTCTGCGACAGCATCAATCTTATTGAAGACTAACAAAATCGGCCCCACCGCGATCGGCATATCTTTAAGAATCTTATTTACAGCTTTTAACTGATCTTCCCATGCAGAATGAGAAGCATCAACAAGATGGACTAATACATCAGCTTCCGATACTTCTTCGAGAGTGGCGCGAAAGGCATCAACTAAGGATTTGGGAAGTTCATGAATGAATCCCACTGTATCGGTGAGTAGAACCGTATGGATTTTGTCATCTTCACCCATGAGACTAAGGCGGCGCGTGGTCGGATCGAGGGTGGCAAATAACTTGTCAGCAGCATAAACATCAGCTTTGGTCATCGCATTCAGCAATGTCGATTTGCCTGCATTGGTGTAACCCACAATCGCGACCGTGGGAACCTCTTGATCAACTCGTTTTTGACGAATGCGCGATCGCTGTGCTTGCAGATGATTTACTTGTTGCTGAAGGAAAGTAATTCGCTTTTGGATAACACGGCGATCAGTTTCCAATTTGGTTTCCCCAGGACCACGAGTACCGATACCACCACCCAGCCTTGACAGCGCTTGTCCATGTCCTGCTAAGCGTGGTAAGCGATATTCGAGTTGGGCTAGCTCGACTTGCAACTTCCCTTCCGATGACTGGGCACGTTGAGCAAAAATATCGAGAATTACTTCAGTGCGATCGCCAACTCTCAAGCCGATCATTCTTTCGAGATTTCGGGTTTGCGAAGCCGTAAGTTCGCGATCAAATACAACTAGATTTGCACCTTTAGTTTGAGCAGCGATCGCTAGTTCCAATACCTTACCTTCACCGAGAACGGTCTGAGGATGGGGACGTTCGCGTTTTTGCCATAGCGCATCTAGCACTTTACCGCCTGCGCTTTCTACCAATTGACCAAGTTCGATCATTGCAAATGGCATTGAGTCAGATTTTTCTTTTTGCGTCATCAACCCTACTAGCACCACGCGATCGCTATTATCGTCAGTAGCCCGTCCTGCAAAGTTGCGGCTAAATTCTTCTTCTAAACCTTCAACTAATTCTAAGAAATCTTGCTTAGAAATCGCCTCCAAAGTCATTGGATTTGTGACTCGCCAAACATTTTGCTTTTCTGGGAGTTCTGTATCTGTAGCTGGTAATAGGTGCGCCAAATATCCGCGCTCCGCATATCCTTTAATGTTTACAGACAAAATCACTAGCGCATCAAGACGCTGCATCAACATCGCCGTTAAGTCCGTGTCACTTGGAAACTCTGCATCTGGACTCGCACAGATACAACGCAATCCACTCAAACGATCGCTACCATAGCGCGGCAACTCTAATGGTGGAATTTTAGTTTGATTGGGTGTGCCAATCGCAACTCTAACCACCTGTCCACGACGGTTGATATAAATGCAGATTGATTCCTTTAGCTCAGCGCTAACGGCGGCAAGGCGTTGAGCTAGTTCAGGAGTAGTAAGGCTATCTTGAGGCAATCGCGATCGATAGAGCCGCTCTAATTGCTTTAGTTGATGAGCCTTCAGTCCTTGAGTTTTGCCGTAAATAGTTTCGATATGGGTTACTCGGTATAATTGATGTCTGTACTAATTATACAAACTCTAAGCCTATCTAAGCCTATGAACGCCGCAGCACTTTTTTTGGTCACACATGGCAGTAGCGATCCGCGTTCGTGGTTAGCATTACAAAATTTGGTTGCAGTCGCACGCTTATCTAGCAATCCATATAGCGATCGCCAGATTAGCGGTGGCTGTCTAGAAGGTCAGACACTTAGCCTTGCTGAGCAATTAGAACAATTTGCAACTGAGGTAATCAAAGGCGGTGGTTCGGAAATCGTGATCTTGCCTTTGTTTTTGTTGGCAGGGGTGCATGTTAGTGAAGATATTCCCGCCGAAGTGGCGATCGCCCAAAACAAGTTACAAGATAAATTCTCAGGCAAGCTCACATTTCGGACAACTGCTCACCTAGGTACAGATTCTCAAATTCCGAGTTTATTACTACAACAATTTGAAAAATATACAGACCCCAACAATCGAGAAAGATCAGGTCGAATTTTAGTTTCGCATGGTAGTCGTCGGGTGGGAGCAAACCAAGTGATTGAGGATTTAGCTAGACAGAGTCATGCGATCGCTGCTTATTGGGGAGTTGAGCCAAAGATAGAAACGCAAATTGACAGTTTATTGGCTCAAGGTATCGATAAGATAATTGTATTGCCATATTTTTTAACTGAGGGTGGTATTACTGAAGCGATCGCTAATAAACTCAAACCCTATAACGATCTGGTTCAGATTCAGCAGTTACCTGTACCATTGTCGAATGAGCAGATTGTAAGTTTATTAGTAAAATTTATTTAGCTGACTTGATCTGACTCTTAACCTGCTTTCAAATTGCTAGATGTCTGTAAGGGAAAAATTTTGACTGAAAGATATAGACATCTTAATCCGATCTATCAAGAGATTCTCAAACAAGAGCGTCTCAAAAATTTAACGCGGATTGCTAAATGTATTGAAAACAGTACAGTTGGTGTTTTTGAGACAACTTTAGATGATCGTATGTCTAGGGTCAGCATATCTTTTTGTGATTTGCTAGGATATAGCGCTCCGCAAATATACCAACTCAAATATGATCAAATCTGTCATCCTGACGACTTGTCCGCTTACTACTTTCTTAAAGAAAGATTGCTATCAGGGGAAATTGATCATTGTTACTTAAACGTTCGTTATATTCGTGAAGATGGTCAAATTGTACAAGTTTTGCAAACCTCTGATCTTTACATTGAAGGTTCTCAAGAGCCTTACTTTATAAATAAATTTGAAGATATTACAGATTGGGAACAGACTGCTAAAAATAAACGGAATCTAGAAAATCGGACTCAATATTTATTTGAGAACAATCCTAATTCCATGTGGATTTACGATCTGGAAACACTACAGTTTTTGGCAGTAAATCAAGCTGCAATTACTCACTATGGCTATACTGAAGACGAATTTTTATCAATGACATTGATAGATATTCGTCTTGCGGAAGATATACCAAAGCTCTTAGAGGCGATCGCTAAAGTATCGGAAGGATTTAGTAGCCCTAAAGTATGGAGGCATTGCAAAAAGGATGGCAGCCTGATTTTTGTCGATGTTTCAGCACATACACTTAGCTATAATGACCGTAGATGTAAACTAATTTTAGTAAATGACGTTACCAAAAAGATTCAAGCTGAGGAATCACTCAAATTAGCTGAAGCGAAGTATCGCAGTATTTTTGAGAACGCTTTAGAAGGGATTTCTCAAACTTCAGTTGAGGGAAAGTTTTTGATCGCTAATCCGATGCTAGCCAAAATCTATGGATATGACTCTCCTGAAGATTTGATCACTAATATTACCGATATTACGCATCAGCTTTATGTCAATCCTCAATACCGTTTAGAATTGATCGAAAGATTGACACAACAAGAAGATGTTAAACAATTTGAGTTAGAGGTCTATCGCAAAGATGGTTCAATCATTTGGACTTCAGAAAATGCCCATGCAGTTTACGATATTGCAGGAAATATCTTGTATTTTGAGGGAACTGTTGAGGATATTACGGCAAGCAAACAAGCAAAAGCGGAAATTGAACATCTTGCTTTTCATGATTCTTTAACTAATTTACCGAATCGAGTTCTATTTCGCGATCGCCTTTCTACAGCTTTAGCAAGTGCATCTGAACAACTACAGATTTTTCTTGAACAAGATATTCAAGTAGGAATTAAGACACCGCCGCTACTAGCAGTGATGTTTCTTGATTTAGATCGGTTTAAATTAGTCAACGACACAATGGGACATGCCGCAGGCGATTTCCTGCTGATCGAAGTTGCCAAGAGACTAAGTGAATGTATGTTTGAAAGTACTTTTTTAGCGCGGATGGGGGGCGATGAGTTTATGATTTTTGTTTCTGAAGTGCAAAGTGTAGAATCAATTCAACAATTCGCGCAGTTGATTTTACAATCTTTTGAAAATCCTTTCTTTGTTCAAGAGTTGGCGCTTTATATTGGTACAAGTATTGGGATCAGTCTCTATCCTAGTGACGGCACTGATGAACAGACTTTGATGAGAAATGCTGATACAGCGATGTTTCGTGCTAAAGAGCAAGGTCGAAATCACTATCAGCTATATAACCATGCGCTTGGTGCTAAAGTGATGGAATATGTGGCGATTGAGAATGGAATTCGCCAAGCCCTTGAGCGCTCAGAATTTCAGGTATTCTATCAGCCGCAGATTAATCTTCTCACAGGGGAAATTGATTGTATGGAAGCGTTAGCGCGTTGGCTGCACCCTGAATTAGGATGGGTTCCTCCTAATCAGTTTATTCCTGCTGCGGAAGAGCATGGTTTGATTGTGCGATTGGGTGAATGGGTTTTGCGAACTGCTTGCACACAAAATCGGGCTTGGCAAAAGCAGGGTTTACCACCAATTAGGATGGCAGTAAATTTTTCGGCAAAACAATTTCAAGTTGCGGATCTATGCGATCGCATTATGCAGATTCTCTTAGAAACAGATTTAGATCCTCAATATTTAGAAATAGAAATCACTGAAAGCTTAGTAATGCAGGATCAAAGCACAACGATCAAAATGTTACGGCAATTGCAATCACTAGGGATGCAAATATCAATTGATGATTTTGGAACTGGTTATTCTTCGCTTAGTTATTTGCGATTGCTGCCTGTTAGCAAGTTGAAAATTGATGCTAGCTTTATTCGTGAAATCCCTGAAAATAGTGAGGATTCCGCAATTACATCGGCAATTATTATGATGGCACATAGTCTCAATCTCAAAGCGATCGCTGAAGGTGTAGAGCTAAAAGAGCAGTTAGAGTTTTTGCGATCGCATAACTGTGATGCAGTACAGGGCTATCTTTTCAGTCGTCCCGTTCCTGATCAGGAGGCAACGTTATTACTGCAAGCTCAATTTAAGTAATAGCGCCCGAAGCCTCCTAATATTTCAACGGCTGTAAAAATGGTAATAGATGTTGAGCGAGAGTAACAGGATCTACACCCATCTCTGTCCGTTGACTAGCTAACCATAGTGCGGTTTGAGAATGCCAAACTGTTGCCATGATCGCTACATCACTTGCACTCAGACTTTGCGCTAACAGACCGCCAATCATCCCTGCTAGAACATCGCCACTACCACCTCTTGCCAGTGCAGGTGTACTTTCAGGATTAATCCATACTTGTGATTCTGCATCTTGAGGGAAGGCGATCGCAGTTCTTGCCCCCTTAAGTAAAATTGTAGATTTAGTCAGATTGACCGCAGTTTGAAGCGCTTCTAATCTCTCGACTTCTTGTAAATCTGGGAAAAGACGACAAAATTCGCCCCAATGTGGAGTCAGAATTGTCGAGTTAGTTCTATTTCTTAGTTTTTCAATGATTTGTGTTTTTTCCATAGAAGCTAGAACATTCAAGCCATCGGCATCAAGAATAAGAGGGCGATCGCTATTGATAATCTGTTCTACAACTTGACGTGCATCCAGCGAAAGTCCACAACCACAGGCAATCGCTTGATATTTCTGCAAATCGAGATTGGGCAATTCAGCGATCGCGCCAGACTCGGTTTCAGGGCAACCAATTACTAACGCATCAGGAACTTGAGCAAGAATGATATCTCTAAGTGAACTAGGAACCGCGATCGTTAACATTCCTACGCCTGTTGCCTTTGCGCCCATGGCTGCCAAGAGGGCAGCACCACCATATTTTTGAGAACCCACGACCAATAGTAAATGTCCGATTTCATACTTGTGCGCGATCGCATTTCGCGTCATCGGCAAGCGATCGCGTATTAATGCTTGCGGTTCTATGCGCCATAATTGATGATGATTGCCCATTACCTGAAGCACAAACTTTTCAGGAATATCAAAACCGATTCTTTCAAGTTTACCGACATAGGGCGTTGCTGCTTCTGTAAGTAAGCCGCGCTTCCACAATCCTAAACAGAACGTATTTGTGGCTTTAATCGCTGTTCCCATCACTCCCCCATGATCGCTATGCAATCCTGATGGCAAATCGATGCTGAGGATGGGGATTTGCCAACTATTGATAGTATTAATCGCGATCGCTACATCCTCGACGACATTGCGTTCTAATCCAAACCCAAATATTCCATCTACAATTAAATCGCAGTCTTGTAAGGCATCTAACGCTACAGAAGCAATCCCTAGACTCTTAGCATAGCATCCATGCACTCGCGTTAATGGCTTAGACTTTTCTAAAACAGTATGAATTTTTACCTGTCGTCCTTGATGATGTAATTCTCTGGCAATTACTAAAGCATCACCGCCATTATATCCAGCACCAACTAATATTCCGACATGGGGATAGGCTTGAGTGGGATAGAGTTCAGTTAGTCTTTGCGTAATGAGAAGACCAACCTTTTCCATCAAAGCCGCAACGGGCATTCCTGCGGCAAAGATCAGACCTTCGATCTCTTTCATCTGCGCGGCAGTAGCGATCGCTTGTGAGCAAATAGAATAAATCATTAGGGTTAAGAGAGTCGGCGCATAGTGCTAACTCTTCTGTGGGTTTAAGAATTGGGGGGGACAAATTTTTTGAGACTGGTCGGTAGATGTTCACGTACCCATTCTCTCGCTTGAGGGAACTGCATAGCAGCTAATCCGCTACCTAGAATGAGCGCAACTAAAACCAAAATGATAATGAAAGCTTTATTAGTCTGTTTGGGAACTGCAAACTCTGTTTTGGCTGACTCCAAATCGTCAATATCAGGTTCTAAATCTTGTGATGCTTTAGAATCAAATGGCAGTATCGTCGCCAGAGCGCCCCCAGCATCTTGATCAGTCTGTTGTATATCTTCAGTAATGGCATCTTCTTCCAGCGTATCGACAGAAGTTGGCAGCTCAGTTCCACTGACTCGATCTTCATTCGAATCGGGTGGTGCAAATCGACATCGCATCAACACAACTGTAATGTTGTCATGTCCATTAAGTTCATTAGCCTTGTCAATCAAATCTTGGCAACTTCGCTCTAGTGGTTTATCTTCTTTTAAAACTGGAAGTAGATAGCCATTATAAATTTGCTCAACCCGATCAAAATCACTCAGTCCATCTGAGCATAGGAGCAAAACGCAATCTTCATCAATAAAAAGTCTTTGTACACGCGGTACGAGCATATCGGAACTGCGCGTTCCCAGAGCTTGAATTAAAGCTCCCCCGTCAATACGTTGGGATGAATAGGCATAAAAATTATAACCAAGCGTGGTTTCGCGGGTTGCCACATCATCATCAAGCGTAACTTGACGCAAATTATTGTTACTGATGCAATAGAGTCGGCTATCTCCCACATGGACGACATATACTTCATTGCTTGGTTGTCCATGCGGACGGGGCATTACTGCCATTACTAGGGTTGTTCCCATGCGTTGCTGAGCTTGGCGTTGCTGTTGGTCATTAATCGCGACGATTTGATTATTAACAACGCGAACTACCATTTCTAGCTGGGCGACAAACCCTTGAGCAGAAAAATCAGGATCGTTTTCGGCTTGATGCAATAGGGTTTTGACTTGTTGTTCAAGAGTTTTGATCGCAAGGGAGCTAGCTACTTCACCGCCTTCATGTCCACCGAGTCCATCACAAACGATCGCTAAGCGATCGCGCAGACCATCGGCTTGTTCGGCACGTTTTTGACGCTTTGTATCAGGATAGCAAGCATCTTCATTATGTTCGCGTTGTTTTCCGACATCACTAGCACTAGCGATCCGCACTGTGAGTGGCTGATCATGCATCACCTTTAGTGTCATTTGATCGAGATAGGCGATCGCTCTATTTACGTCATATTCGCCGCGTCCTAAACTATAGAAAAACTCCGCGATCGGTTCAGCAATTTCAGGCTTAGCCAGATCCAGCCACTGCACCCAGATATCACCTAGTTGGGCTAACTGCACAGCAGCAACATCGGCTTGTAGCTCTAACAAGCGCACCCACATACCATCGACTCGTACCAATCTCGGATCGATCAAAGTGCGGGTCATGTGGTGCTCGGCTAGGGGTTGCCAAAGGTTAAGAACTTGCCACAGCAAATTAATTTGGCGCAAAGCCGAGGCTTTAGCCCATGCGTTAGCCAAAGTTGGACAAAGATTGCCTTGCTGATCGATTGGGACATTCTCTAACAGAAATACTTCAGACAAATTTAGTTCTTCACCCAGCAGCAGTAACCCATAGGGACGTGGCAGATGTAAACTTAATCTTGACAGTTTGAGATAAGACACCACATAGGTCTGAAATTCAAGGGGTAACTCAGGCAAGGTGAAAGCATCAGTATCAATAACAATTTGAGAAGAAATGACACGATAGCGATCGCCAAGACGAGATTCAGGCGGAAATGCTTCGGTATCTAGTCCGACCGCCCAAAGGTATTGCTGCTCAACTGCTGTAGTTTTCTCTTGATTTTCCATGAAAGTCTTAACTGCTTGCCCAACTCAATGGTGAATATATTGAAAAAGCCTAAAATTTATTGAGATTTATTTTTATGTGTAAGTATCTTTGAAATATTACATTACATTCAGACAGATAGGAATTATGTCTTGACTCAAACATATGTACGACTTGCTACCAGATTTCTTTAGAATCTAAGTATTCTAGTAATCATATTTTTAATTTGTTTTTTAATTTGTAAAGGTTAAATTTATCAATAAAACTTTAATATTTATTTTTTTATTCTAATTATTTTCTAATTATTTTTCAAACCCAATTTTTTTAACATTATTCCATTACCACGTCCTATGAAGCCTCACCTTACCCATCGAGAACAAAAAGTCCTTTGGGCAACTATCGATCATTATATCCAGACAGCGGAACCTGTTGGCTCTAAGGCTTTGGTGTCAGAATATGACTTTGATATTAGCCCCGCTACGATCCGCAGTGTCATGAATATGCTTGATCGCAGTGGTTTGTTATACCAGCCACACACTTCAGCGGGGCGAGTTCCCTCTGACTCTGGCTATCGTCGCTATGTTGATGAATTGATCGATCCTGCGAGCGAGCTAACCTACAGCACCGATTGCTTTATGGCTAGTAAAAGCGATCGCCTCGGCAAGTCGAGCCTCGATGGAGTGATGCGAGATGTAGCGCAAATCTTGGCGACCCTAAGCGGTTGTATTGCCGTAATTACTGCGCCAAACATGCAAACGATGCGGATTAGGCATTTGCAATTAGTAATTGTCGATGAGCGTAAAGTGATGGCGATCGCAGTGAGTGACACTTACCATACTGCTTCGGTGACGATGGATTTACCGAGCGAAACTAAGCCAGAGGTCTTAGAAGGTGAATTAAATATTCTCAATAATTTTTTAAATGAGCATTTACGCGATAAAAACTGGACGGAACTGAGTAGTGCTTTGCAATGGGACGATCTAGATCGTCAGTTTCAGCACTATGCAGTTTTATTGCAGCAGTCTTTGCAGCAACTAATGAAATTATGCGATCGCACAGCTTTGGGGCAAATGTTTATAAGCGGCTTAACTGAGTTATTACGTCAACCCGAATTTTCTAATCTGCAACAAGTGCAAAATATTGTGCAGTTGCTCGAAGCCGATCGCGCTTCGTTAATGGCGCTGATTATCAATCAGCCTACTCCTTCGGCAAATTCGGTCAGCATCAGAATTGGTTCAGAAATCACGATTGAGCAAATTCAAAATTGCACATTTATCTCTAGTGCCTATCTTTGCGACAATAAGCCTGTGGGAACAGTCGGTGTTTTAGGCCCAACAAGATTGGGTTATACAAGAGCGATCGCTTCCGTACAAGCAGCGGCGCTACATCTGACAGATGCGATTAGCAAATGGTAAATGCTCACCTTACTTTATTTGATTAAAGGATGGCGTAAACAGATTGATGAATGTTATCTATCGGTTACAGGGTAGCGAATTTGAATGGGATTCTCATAAAGCTCAAAGCAATATAGATAAACACGGTGTTACCTTTGAAGAAGCAACAGAAGCTTTCTTAGATCCTTTCTACCAAAGTGGTGATGCTACTGTTAAGAAGGAGTTACGTGAGTTCATTATTGGCTACTCATTAAGGCAACGGTTGTTGCTAGTGGTATATGTTGATCGCAATAACAGATCGCGCATAATTTCGGCACGTCCTGCTACTCGTAATGAAAGAAAATTGTATGAGTCAAACTGAAGAAGAAATTAAATTGCAGATCAAGCCTCGTGCGACTGAGTCTGTGCTGTTGAAAGTTCCTGTTGATGCTATGCGATCGCTTGAACAAGTTGCGACAAGTCGAGATATGTCGATAGATGCGCTACTGAAATTTTATATTGGAAAAGGGTTGCGCCAAGATATGGCTGAGTTATTCGGCGATCGCCTTTTGAAAACAACTTCAATAGTTTTAGCAAGACATATTAACTCTCAAGAAGAGATTTCTAATATTCTTCAAGAAATTCAAGCTGAAATTACTCGATAGGTTTACAAATCTATTGGTGATGGACAGCGATCTCTAAACTTTTACATCTAGCGATCGCCAACTTGCCAATAGAGAATAGTAATTTCGACATTGATGGCAACGACAGAGCGTTGTTTGGTTGCGTCAATTTGTTGATGCTAGTTAAGACGCTTTAGCATTTGGTACAATACAAGCAAATTTTTAGTAAAATCTGGGATAATTCGCTTGTCTCAAGAATATTTAATTTATTGCGATGAATCAATTGATAATGGCAAGTATTTCTCTAATTTTTATGGTGGTGTTTTAGTTCGTTCTTCAAATTTGGGGCAAGTGCAGAAAATTTTGCAGGATCGAAAAATAGAACTCAATTTACTTAAAGAAGCAAAATGGTCAAAGGTTACAGATCAATATTTAAGTAAATATCTTGGGATAATGGAAACATTTTTTGATCTAGTGGAAGCCGATAAGATCAAGACTAGGATTATGTTTACACAAAACAGTATTGTTGCTAAAAGCTTACGTTCTGAACAATTAGAGAATGAATATTTTTTGCTGTATTATCAGTTTGTAAAGCACGCTTTTGGGTTGCAATATTCTAATCCAACAAATTCATCTATTCAAGTTAGGCTCTATTTTGATGATTTACCCGACACTAAAGAGAAGGTGGCAACTTTTAAGGCATATATTGCTGGTCTAAATCACTTTCGCCAATTTGAGGATGCAAATATTAAAATCTCTTTGAATCAAATAGCTGAGGTAAAGTCTCACGATCACGCAATTATGCAATGTTTAGATGTTGTTTTAGGGTCAATGCAGTTTCGGCTAAATGATAAGCATAAGGAAAAGCCAGAAGGTTCAAGATTTCGTGGTAAGAGAACGATTGCCAAGGAGAAGCTGTACAAGTACATTAGTCAGCGCATTCGTAAAATATATCCAAACTTTAATATCGGTGTGAGTACAGCTCGAATCGATGTAAGAAACTCTTGGGTACATCCCTATCGTCATTGGTTGTTTAAGCCTAGGGAATATGAAATTGATGTATCGAAAACTAAGTGATTTAGGCAATCAAAAGCCCCGCCCTTGCTATGTCATTGGACTAATCTTTTTAGGGATTGTTTTTAGACGTATCCCAAGTGGAACTTGAGACTTCGCAAAGGGAAGGGCTATTTATACAATAGCACGTTTTATATTCAGCTTGCTTGCTGGGTTTCGATATGTTGCCAGTATTTGATTTGTGAGTCTTGATGGCTGTGCAAAATGCCGAACCATTCTAGACGTTCGAGATTTTCGGCGATCGCATTTTTATTTCTGCTACCGTTTTTAAATTGGGCGGCGATTTGGGCGATCGTCCAAGGGTTGTTGCTGGTGCAGAGTAGGTCGCGGATGGCGGCGAGTTGGTCTTTGGGTTGTTTAGGGAATGTTTTGACTTCGGCAGGGACGATCGCCACTTCTTCAGTTTCAGTAACTCCTTCCATGACGGTTTGGGTGCGGACTTCGTTGGGTGCTTGGTATTCGGGACGGAGCCAGCGTATGTGTCCGTTGCGTTCTTCTTCGGCGCGTTGGGCGTTGAGGGTAACTAGGCGATCGAGAATGGTTTCGGTAATGTCTTCTGATTGCTTCAAATCTTCCCATCCATAGGCTTCTAGAACGGCGTTATCTAGTTCGTCGTGGATTTGTTTGAGGGTGGAGACTAGAGCTTTGTTGTTGTATTCTCTGTCTTTGTCGGTGAAGTCTTCGCCCTTGCGGAGTTTTTCGAGGAGGTTATACATTCCTGTAATTGTGATTTCGGGATGTTGGGCTTGGACTTGTTTGCGATGGCGATCAAGTCTTTCGCCTAGTTGTCGAATTTTTTCTTTTTGTTCTAATGTTGTATCTGGGAAAGGGAAACAATCAAAACAAATAGATTTGGGATAAACAGGTGTCACTCCACGTTGCGAAGAACAGGCTAAAGCCCAAGTAACATGAATTTGACTGGATAAAACTCCTAACAAGTAAGAATCTCTGCACCCAATAACAACTAACTTATGTTCTGCCAAAACTTTGCCATCTACAAAAATAAAAACACGATGTTTTGAAGTTTCCACTGTCACAATGTATCTATCTAAACCCGCAATAGCATTACGGGTTTTAGGCATGTTTTCTGCAAATAGCCACCAACTATCTTTTCTTGACTTGCGATCATTCACATCACGTTCTGGCTTAACTTTAAGAAAGATCTGTTGAAAAGCTATAGGGAATTTATTTTGAGCTTCATTTAAACTTAGTCCCCAAAAGTCAATTACCATTAGATTTCGAGATATTTTTAATACATCATTTCCATTAACGATAGGTCTAGCAAATAACTCACTTTTTTCTATTTGATCAGCCTCTTCAATTAAAAAGCCTCGATTACCAAGCATTACTCCCATACCTGAGAGACCAAAATTTGACTTGAGAGGCAAAACTCCAATTAAATTTTTACCAATACTTAAATCTGCTTGGATTAATCCCTTCAGAGTATTAGTTTCAATTTCAGCTACTCCATCTATTGGATCTATGGTTTGAGATATTACTAATGTTAATCTTCCATTTCCATTTCCAGATTCTCCTGCTGTCATGGCAATTCTAATTGCAGCGCTATCTACATTGTCAATCCAAGGATGATCTGGAATTGCAAAAGTCAAACGAATTGGCTGTTTAGCTTCAAGAGCATCGCTAACTACTTTACGATTAAAAGTCTGGGTAATTGTATGTGTAGTGACAAATCCAAAGCGATTCGCTTTGTTAGTAGCAGTTAAATATGCTGCTTGATACCACCAATACATTACAAAATCGCAGCTATCAGGAACTTTGTTTCTATAAGCATCACGTAAAGCTTTTACATAACCCTTGCCTAATCGTTCAAGCATTTTAAGCTTCCCAATAAAAGGAGGATTAGACACAATATAATCAGCTTCTTGCCACACCGCAGGACGCGGATTAATGTAGCGATAGATAAGAACCTGATCTGTCAGATCAGGCACATCCTCACCCGTCACAGGATGTCTCATCGTGCGCCCACCCCAACAACTCCGTACCTTACCCGTCTTCGCATCAATATCAAGCTCCCGCCCATCATAAGCCAACACCGCATCCCCAAACTCGATATTGTGAAAATCCTGCAAAATTGGCTCAGGCGGTGGCGTAGTGCCATAACGCTTAAAATGCCACTGTAAATAACCAATCCAAATCACCAACTCTGCGATCGCCGCCGCCCTTGGATTAATCTCAATCCCTAAAAACTGCGAAGGATTCACCTGCTTTCGCCCCGCCAAACGGGGATCGAACTCCTCTAATAAATCCGTTGTCACCTTCCCCAGCACATCCAACAACCGCATCTGCACCTCCTGCTCCAACGTCTTGATTAAATCCAACGTCACATACAAGAAGTTGCCCGAACCGCAAGCAGGGTCAAGAATCCGCACCCCTTGCAAACGTTCCAAAAAAGCCCGAATCTCCACCGCCGCTTTATCCCTTTGCGCCTTTGTTGGTTCCTCCTGCCCATCCCTTAGCGCCAAAAGTCGATTAACTTCCGTTTCAACCAATAGCCACTCCTCCCGCAAAGGTTCCATCACCACAGGACGCACTAAGCGCTCCACATACGATCGCGGCGTATAATGCGCTCCCAACCGACTGCGCTCCTTTTTCTCTAGCGCCCGTTCCAACAAAGTTCCAAAAATCGCAGGTTCCACCTCGCGCCAATCCTTTTGTGCCGCCTCATACAATACCTCTAGCTGCTCTTTCGGCAAATCAAAGGCGATCGCATTCGCAAAGAAACTCCCATTAAACTGCGGAATTACATCAAAATCGAACTCGCCGCCCGTATTCATCTTCTTCCAAAGCTTTTCAATCTCAGACTTAAATCGGCTCGGTTCAGGAATCCAACGCTCCTTTAAATTATTAGTAAAAATATCCCCCTGCAACAACCGTACATCCTCCGCAAACATCGTAAAAATACAGCGCATCAAAAAATTCGCCACCTCCTGCGGTTCCTTACCCTGCTCCTCTAGCCACTTCGCCAACTTTGCCAAAGTCGCCGCCACCTCTCGCGTCACTCGCGCCCGATACTTCTCAGGATTCAGACTATGCGGATCACTAAAAATTGCCACAAAGCGATCAAACACCTTCTCATCCAATAGGCGATCAATCGCAATTACCTCTCTCGCTCCATAGCCGCCATAGTTGCCACTAAAGCTCATCCATAGCTCCAAATGAGAACCAATATCGCAAGTCATTAAAAACGGCGGCTTGCTAGTTAAAAATAGCGTGTAGCTCTGAGCCTGATAAAAAGCTTTCTCCATCATCCGCAAATAGCCATCTGTCCCCCGCCTCGGCGTACTTTGCTTAGAACTATTACTTCCCTGCTTCGCCTCGATTAAAAAATACCCCTCTTTGTGGAAATCAATAAAATTGGAAGTCTCTTTACGATCTTTATGAAAAACCGTAATCTCCTTATCAAAACAAAATGGATCACCCTTTACTGTTCCCTTAGGAATTGGACGCTCCACCCCCAACGCCCCACACAAATCATCAAAAAAAGTCTGATAATTAGCTCGCTCATTTCCCTGTGAGCCTTGCCATTTAGCTAAAAACCCCTGAATATTTGTGCGATCGCGATCATCCATGATATCTATTAAAACTTTCGGATGATTTTAGCATTTTTCAAGGCGATCGCCATTTGTAGAGAATAATTAGCGCGATCGCCTTGCTGAATTAGCGATCACTTATTTCTAGAGATTATTGGTACGACGCGGGTTTTAGGTACGGCAGCTTCGGTTTTCGGGTGGTTGTCTCTGTCTTGTCGTGAGGACAACTTTCACTTTACCCTTCTTTCTCTTTTTCCCTCTCGCCGCTAGGCGATCAAACTTCTAAAAGTCTAGATACGATACTTAAGTGGAATCAACTATTACTAAACAATCTTATAATTGTATGTAAAATTTGCCATAGCTATAGTACAGCCATGAGTCAACAACCCATCACCATTGATGATATCTACGCACTTTTCCGCACTTCACAAGAAGGGTTCCAGCGATCGCGTGAAGAATACGATCGGCGGTCTGCTAAAGCTAATCGCAGCATGGACGAATTGAAAAAATCTGTTGTCGAAACAACTCGCGCAGTCAATACCTTAACCTCTCGCTGGGGAAGATTTGTCGAAGAGCTAGTGGAACCTGCGGTAGTCAGATTATTTCGAGAGCGTGGTATAGACGTGAAGGAAAAGCATCCCAGAGTTACTTCTGAACGCTTAGATGTGCCAATGGAAATTGATATTTAGGTAGTCCTAAAAAGGAAAGGATGAGAGCGGAGGTAAAGAAGCATTGTAATGATGGATGAAATTCCAAATGGCTCCAATGTGATTTTCTAACTTCTTAGAAAAGGATAAAGTTTTCCTAACCAGTCTTGATACTTGTTGTCGCAATGTACAGTTGAATTGAGCGTGTCCATTGTTGCCCTTGTGGTTACATCGAAGATAGAGATGTAGCGGCGGCGCAAGTCATGCTCAACTGGGTTCTTTATGGTTCTACGGTGTTTGGAACGAGCATCGTCAAACGTGGAGAACTAGGCTCTACTCCAAATCCTACTTATTGTGGTGGGTTGCAGCAACTTAGCTCGAAGAAGCGTAAAAAACACTTTCTGCTCGATGGGAATTTAGAAACCCCATCCTCGCGTAGCAGGGTAAGGTAGTTCATCATGTAATCTAAAATCAAGCTTTGAGTCACACAAGTTAGAAGAATACAGGTTAAGCTAGGATTAATCATCGCTTCTTACGTCACAATCTATGTTACGAATTGTCACCCAGAGAACTGAAGCAGAATCCGAAATCAAGCGGATTTGCGATCGCATTTATGACGATCAGATGATCCACAAAGAAGCTACTGTCACGGAAATTATTCAAACGGTCAGGCGCAAAGGCGATACAGCCCTCTTGCATTACACCTCTGAGTTTGATAATCAGGACTTTACAGCTTCAGAGCTGCGTGTAAGTGGATCGGAACTTGATGCTGCTTACCAGCAAGTTAAAGGCGATCTGCTGAAAGCGATCGAGATGGCTCATAAACGCATCGAAGAATTTCATAAAATGAATGTGCCAAAAAGTTGGGTACATTTTGGTGACAAAGACGTTGTGTTAGGTAAGCGCTATACGCCTGTAGATGCGGCAGGGCTTTATATCCCAGGCGGAAAAGCGGCTTATCCCAGTACGGTATTGATGAATGCAGTACCTGCGCGAGTGGCTGGGGTTAAACGTATTGTGATGGTGACTCCGCCTGGTCAAGAACGCACGATCAATCCTGCAATTTTAGTCGCGGCACAAGTGGCTGGTGTAGAAGAAATATATCGTGTCGGTGGGGCGCAGGCGATCGCCGCTTTGGCTTATGGAACAGAAACTATTCCCAAGGTTGATGTAATTACAGGACCTGGCAATATATACGTCACCCTTGCCAAAAAACAAGTATTTGGACGTGTCGGTATTGACTCGATCGCAGGACCTTCTGAAGTTTTAATTATTGCTGATGCTAGCGCTAATCCTACTTATGTCGCTGCTGATATGCTTGCTCAAGCTGAACATGATCAGATGGCGGCTTCAATCTTAATCACCAATGATTCACGTCTCGCCAATCGCGTCTCCGAAGAAGTAAATCGGATGCTCGAAAATCATCCCCGTCGATTGATGACAGAGAAGGCGATCGCCCATTATGGATTGATCGTGGTAGTCGATAGCCTCAAAACCGCAGCCGAGCTATCAAATCAGTTTGCCCCTGAACACCTTGAATTAGAAGTTGAAGAGCCTTGGCAATTGATTGACCAAATTCGTCACGCAGGGGCAATTTTTATTGGGCATTCTACTCCTGAAGCAGTTGGAGACTACCTCGCGGGACCAAATCACACCTTGCCCACTTGTGGGGGGGCGCGATATTCATCTGCTCTGGGAGTCGAGACTTTTTTGAAGCATTCTAGTTTGATTCAGTACAGTCCTGAAGCCTTGAGAGAAGTATCTGGTGCGATCGCCTTACTCACCGAAGCCGAAGGTTTACCCTCCCACGGCGATTCAGTAAGATTAAGACTGTCAGACCTTTAAAAAAAGTCTCCCATTGGGAGGCTCTATTATTTAAAAGCCCATTACTTTCGCAACGCTGGTAATGTTTGGGTCAATACCTTTGTGTAACTTTGATTCAGCACAGGCGATCGCCGTATCAGGATCTTTAATGCCATTACCTGTTAGTACACAGACAATTGTTGCCCCTGAAGGAATTTGTTCACTAATTTTTAGCAAACCTGCCACAGAAGCAGCACTGGCTGGCTCACAGAAAATGCCCTCTTCACTTGCCAAAAACTTATAAGCGGCGAGGATTTCGACATCGGTGACACTATGGAAAGTACCATCACTCTCTTCGCGTACCTTTAACGCTTTTGCCCAATTTGCAGGATTGCCAATTCTGATCGCTGTAGCGATCGTTTCAGGATTTTCAAAAATTTTGCCTGTCACTAAGGGCGCAGCACCAGACGCTTGAAAACCCATCATCCGCGGTAATTTAGTAGATTTACCTGACGCATAATATTGTGAAAATCCCATCCAATAAGCGGTAATGTTACCAGCATTGCCCATGGGAATACATAGCCAGTCAGGAGCATCACCGATCGCCTCAACTAGTTCAAAGGCGGCGGTTTTTTGCCCTTCGAGACGATATGGATTAACGGAATTAACCAATGTAATTGGGAACTTATCAGATATTTCCCGCACGATTTCTAGAGCTTGATCAAAGTTGCCATTGATTGCAATTACTTCCGCCCCATAGATTAGTGCTTGGCTGAGTTTACCGATCGCGATCTTGCCATCAGGAATTAATACAAATGCTTTTAGTCCACCACGCTTAGCATAAGCTGCCGCCGCAGCTGAGGTATTGCCAGTACTGGCACAAATTACTGCCTCAGAACCAGTTTCCTTAGCTTTAGAAATCGCCATCGTCATGCCGCGATCTTTAAAGCTGCCAGTTGGATTAAGCCCATCATATTTCAGCAGGACTTTGATATTGCGACCGAGCCTTTGGCTCAGCGCGATCGCAGGAATTAGCGGCGTATTGCCCTCATGCAAAGTCACAATCGGCGTTTTGTCTGTAACTGGCAAATAATCCGCATAGCGACATATCAGTCCAGGCCAACCATTGGGAACCGTAGTTGCCTTGTAAAGATCGAGACGAGTATCAATCACGCTTTCTTCTGTCTATAGAAATTTATAAATTATTGAATATAGTTTAACTCTTAGTTGAAACGATCATCAAATTAATAGGGAGGGCTTGCATTACGAGCCACTTCTAAGTAATTGAATATATAATTAAAACTATTAAGAAATCGCCGTCTTAAAATATCGATTTAGTAAGCCATCAACCTGCGATGGTTTGACATAACTGTGTTTATCTTTATTAGGCATGACTACCAAATTGGGTGCTTGTTTGCATTGCTTTTGACATCCCGTTTTTTGCAGCTGTATCCGATCGCTTAAGCCGCGATCGCGCAACTCCTCCTTCAAGCGCTGATAAACTTCTTTACCGCCATGTTGCCAACAGTCTGATTTCTGGCAAATTAAAATACAGGCTGGTTTTTCCTTTTTTTTAGCGATCGCCCTTTCCGTATTAACTATCTCAGTATTAGCTATCTCAGTTAGTGAAGCATTCGGTGGATTAGCATTACAAAAAGATGATGCTTCGAGCTTAAGAATTCCTTTTTTGCGATCTAGAGCTTGAGTCCCTTTAATCTCCAACCAAGAACCCACAGCTAAATTTGGATCAAAATTTTGACTTAACTCTTTGGGCAGCTTCACCCGATACTCTTGAGTAGCGATCGCCACTCTTAAATATTTAATTCTGTAGCCATCTTTGAGAATTACCCCCAAAAATTTTGCGACAACCTGAAAATCGGCTAATTGATCCAATGATTTAGACATAGATCTCTACCAAATTTGACTTTAATATTTATTTAATATTTTTTTATAATTGGGATCAGTTAACTGAGGGTTTTTCCCAACAACTTTTTAATAACTTTACCAAATCTCTCCTAGAGCTGGTCATCCGCCTGACCACAGTCCAAACTTGAATTAAAGCATTAGGACTAGAGATTTCAACACTTACGAGTTGATTAGTGAAACATTGAGAGGGAATATCTAACTCCTGCAATCGATGATAAATATCCCATCTTTCAGAACCATTAATAGAAATCACCTGACTGCTAGTCAAGTTTAAATTGGTTGAGTTCATAGCTAAATTGAAGACAGTATTGATAATTAATAGCAATAATATAATTACTTATAGATTAACTCATAAATGCAACTAATTATCAATTAGATTTAGCAACTAGATTTAAATTTTTTTGAAATCATTATGTAAACATGACAATCATGCAATCTACGTTGTCGATTTAGCAAGTGTTTGCGGCTTTTGTGGAGCTAAAATTATTGTGCTTTTTAGCTTGTAAGGTCATGCAGATTTGCCTAGACTTACCTTCAGATGAAAAGGAGAAGACTTCACTCAGGCTCTAAACCTGATACACTATTGACATTGTGATTTCAACTTGCTTTTCTTAATTTCACATCAGTATTTTAGATGTATTCCCACATCATTAACAAAGCCTGAACTACACAAGAATATAAAGAGATAAAAAAAGATTGAGAACAGCAAAGTGAATTTACATAAAAAACTTTCTACTCACAGGAAACACTATCATGGCTACTACACAAGGTCTATTGCGCTCATTTGGCGAGGTTTCTGACAATCCAGTAATGCTCGATAAAACTGTGACAACTCCCGTGTGCGAAGGTCTAAATGCGGTATTAGCAAGCTTTCAAGCGCTCTATCTACAATATCAAAAGCATCATTTTTTGGTTGAAGGTTCTGAATTCATTTCCCTACATGATTTTTTTGAAGATGGACTAAAATCAGCACAAGGTTATGTCCATGAGCTAGGCGAGCGCATGAATGGTCTAGGTGGTATACCCGCTGCGAGTTTTGCTAAACTTGCTGAGTTATCTTGCATTGAGCAAGAACCAGAAGGTATGTATGACTGCC
>JAYVVP010000301.1:0-3292 GCA_043786935.1 Pseudanabaena sp.
AGACAAATCAGCATTATTAATGGGGACGGCTGACCGAACTTTGGACATGGTAATCGGTCTATTGCTCACAACACCACTCCATAATTCTATAATGCTCACAAATAACATATACCGCAACTTATCAACTCTATGCAAGCTGTAATTATTGCTGGTGGAAAAGGAACACGACTCAGACCCTTAACCTATGGCTGCCCTAAGCCAATGCTGCCTCTGATTGATCGCCCATTTTTAGAATGGATGATTAATCGTTGTCGCGAAACTAGTGTGTTCGATATTTTGCTAAACGTGCAGTATCAAGCGCGACAAGTGATTGATTATTTTGGCGATGGCGATCGCTTTGGGGTGAAGATTCGGTACATCGAAGAGTCAACCCCATTGGATACAGCAGGCGCAATTAAGCTTGCCGAGCCATATTTTACAGGTGAGTCATTGATTGTATTCAATGCCGATATTCTTACCAGTTTAGACTTGAATGCGTTAATAAAGTTTCATAAAGATACTCAAGCCGATGTGACTTTGACTTTGACTAGAGTTCCAGATATTATGCCTTTCGGCTTAGTGGAAATTAATGCCCAGAGTCAGGTTCAAGCTTTTCGTGAAAAACCAAATGCAGAGCAAGCAAGTCAATTTTTGGCTCAAGGTATCGATACAATTAATGCGGGAACCTATGTTTTAGAACCGAAAATTTTTGATATTTACCCGACAGGGGAGCCTTTAAGTTTTGAGCGAAAGGTTTTTCCTAATGCTTTAGAGCGGGGCTTGAACATGATGGGGTTTGTGTCAGATGGCTATTGGATGGATATGGGAACGCCTGAAAAGTATTACCAAGCTCAAGTTGATGTTTTGGAAGGGAAGGTTGCCTATGATTTTGGCGATCGCGTTGAGCAGATTCGCGATGGAATTTGGGTCGCCAAGACGGCAAATATTTCTGAAGGAGCAGTTTTAGAAGCTCCTTGCTATGTTGGTGAATATGCTTCAATTGGAAAGGCTGCTCATATTCCCCCACAAACTTTAATTGGCGCAAATTCTTTGGTTGATAAGGCGATCGCTTCGGGCATGTATGCTTCAGGCTCAGTGCTAGTTTAGACACAATACAAGAAAGCCTCGCTAAGCGAGGCTTTAGTAGATAAAAAAAGCTTTGCTAAGCAAAGCTTTTTTTAGTTTTTAATAGTTCTGTTTGAATGATTCTAACCATTCACGTAATTGTTGAGTGGCGATATCTTTGCCACCAAGTCCAAAGGCAACCGCGATCGCGACGGCAATTGCTCCAGTGAGCAAGCCAAATGCTAGATCGACGATGTTGCTGGCGATGCCCATCTGCTTGAGTGCCATTGCTGTGATCAGCGCCACGATGGAAATCCTTGCGGCATGAGCGAGGATTCTCGCCTGTCTGCCACCAGAACTAGCAATCAGATTAAAGGCAAGATTAGCTAGATATAAGCCGATCGCGAAAATAATCACACCGCTTAATACTTGTCCAGAGACCTTCAGCACACCAAAGACAATGCTGGTAAGAGCATTAATTTGTAAAACATCGGTTGCTGTAGCGATCGCAACCAGCATAATCGCTAAAAATGCGATGATACCGACAATTTGCGAAGGTGTTTGTTGGGGTATCTGTTGAGGTAGTTGTTGTGGTGAAGGAGAAGTTACAAGAATAGTATTAGGATCTATATAATCCGTATCTACTGGTGAGTCGCTTGGTGTTCTTATCGCGATCGATGGAAATCCTAGCCATTGCAAAATATTGTTAAAGCCTAAGCCTGTGAGAATTCCAGAAACAATATCTTTGACAAACTGACCAAAGAAGTAGGCAACTGTAAGAATTGCACAGGCTACAAAGATTTGTGGTAGGAAGCGCAATACTTGATCGAGCATCGCCGTTGCAGGACGAGAAATTGCTCCAACTTCTAATGCTTCTAATGTGGATATGGCTGTGGGAATAAGAATTAGTATATAAACAAAATTCCCCACCACTTGCGAAAGGGTATATTCAGTCTGATTGTTAGTCCAACGCTGAAGAAATCGATCTGCACCGCTAGTGGCTAGCAAGTTAGTGACAATTCGCTTAACTACCTGTGCAACCAACCAGCCGATACCACCAATTATCACCGCTTTGAGGATCTTGGGTAAAGCGCTCAGAATCTGATCGACAAGATTTTTAATCGGCTGAAGTGCTTCGACTAAACCAAGGGTATCAAGTACCAATGGTAAAAATAGCAAGATGATAAACCAATATAAAGCTGAAGATAGCGTCGCACTTAGGGGCATAGTCTGAGTGGAGTCGCTGACGTTCTCGTTTACTTTGGCATCAATTTGCGCCGATCGCAAAAAGCGCTCGACAATCATTTTACTGACCGTTGCTAATACCCAAGCAATTCCAACTAGGATCGCCGCACCACCAAGTTTAGGTAAAAATGAAGTGATTTGTCCCAATAGACTATTTAAAGGAGTTGCAACTGCATCTAGCCTTAAAAATTGGAAAAATCCAACTAAAGCAAAAAGGATGATGATCCAGAAAACGACTGTACCAGCCCATTTTTCAATCGGAAAAGTGCTGGTACTAGAACCTGTCAACCAACCTGCAAGTTTATTATCAAAATTTGTTCGCTTTAGAAGACTCTCAGTCATCGAAGACAAAAATATGGCTACAACCCAACCACCAACTAAAATTGCGATCGCAATAACTAGTTGATATACAAATCCATCGGGTCTAAACAAATCTTGGTTTACAAAACCTCCCGTTGTCGAGGTTTGAGCTAATAGGAAATAAGTGGAATTGGGCATATTGCACCTCAAACTTAACAATCAAGGAAATATCCTCAACCGTATATTAAGTCTAGTTGAATCTAAAAAACTGTCATTAATAGTTAAGGTTTGCCTAAAGTTCAGTAAATAGGGGCTGTAATTCGCTTCCTCGCTAGTTACATAAGGTTATTGTTTCTTCTTTTTACCTTTAGTCGCTACAGATATTTCTGACTGCGCGATTTCTGCATCTAAAAGGGTTTGTCCTGTTGCCGCTAAAAATACATCATCAAGGCTGGGGCGCGACTGGGACAAGCTAAACACACTAATATCAACGGCGGTTAACATATTTTGAATTTCGCTAATCGCATTAGCATTTGGCGTGACAAATAAATTAACAGCATTACCCTGAGCGGCATTGATGGTAATACTCTGAACGATTGGCAACTGCTGCAAAATCTTTTGTGCTTTCTCTGCTTCATCGCGTTCAGCAAACTCGCGAATCCTGATCGTGATGCGATCGCCACCCACTTGAGTTTTCAGTTCA
>JAYVVP010000302.1:0-3289 GCA_043786935.1 Pseudanabaena sp.
GGCAAGCTAACGCCTACAATACAAGTCACGTTGCGGCTGTAGCTCAGTGGATAGAGTATTGGCCTCCGAAGCCAAGGGTCGTGGGTTCGATCCCCGCCAGCCGCACCAGTTTTGTAAGTCTTTGATCTTGATTCATTTTTTCACTCTTGGCAAAAGAGTCGGGTTGGGCTTGATTGTTTCCAATTTTACGGGTGTAGTTAATGAGTAAAAATGAAAGAAAGACTGATTTCTTTATCGGTAAACTTCTAGATGCTGCCCGTATCAAATATACCCCCAACGGTAGCGATATTAAAGAAATTCAAGACGCACTGAAAACCGCCTCTAAAAAAGGTACGGGTAAAGTGGGCTTCCCTGAATTTGTGGCTTTGTCAAAAGAATTTATTCTAGTTATTGAGAACAAAGCCGAGTTAGATAAGCAAGTTGCTTATCAAAATGGTGACTCAAAAAAACTACTCTCGGATTCTAAAAGCATAACGGGTTATGCCGAGAATGGGGCACTGCACTATGCGCAAGTAATTATTCAAAAAACTACATTCAAAAAAGTTTTTGCTTTTGGCTGTTCTGGCGATGAAAAGCATCATTGCATTAGACCTATATTTGTTGGCGCGACAGGCTATACGCTGCTCGATAAGGTTGAAAATTTTGAAAACTTTAACTCTGCCAACATTGAGAAATACTACAGAGAGCAGGTCTTAAGAGAAACGCCAAAAGAAATAAAAGACAAAGAAGCAATTATCAAAGAAGCGCAAACGCTACATGAACATCTACGAAATTATGGGCAATTAGGCGAGTCTGAAAAGCCTTTAGTTGTTTCAGCAATTTTATTGGCTTTGTGCGATGAGAAAAATTTTAAAATTGATTCGTTGGTTGGTGATGACATTGAAACTGACGGAGAAAAAATATTCCGCAGTATCGACAATTACATGAAACAGGTACAGGTCACACCAACGACCAAGAAGGAAAAAGTTTTAGGGCAGTTCAGCGTCATAAAAGACCGCACTTTATTGAATCAAATAGATGATCGTTTAGCGAAAACTCCGCTGCGTTACTTCGCTGAATTTCTTAAAGAAAAAATCCTTGAATCCGTTAAAGCCAACCATATTGAAGATGTGCTAGGGCGGTTTTACGGCGAGTTCATTAGCTTTAGCGGTGGCGATGGGCAAACGTTGGGCGTAGTCCTCACGCCTAGTCATATTACCGATTTATTCTGTGATTTGGTAGATGTTAAACCGACAGATAGGGTGCTAGATCCTTGCTGTGGTACAGGCGGATTTTTGATCACTGCTATGCACAGAATGGTTGAAGGCGCTACTTCGGAGCAAATTACAAACATTAAACGAGAGCAACTGCACGGTATTGAAATACGCGAGGATATGTTTTCAATCGCCACTACGAATATGATTTTGCGTGGTGATGGGAAAAGCAATTTAGAGAACTTAGATTTTCTAAAAATGACGGACAAAGAACTGCGGAAGAAAAAATGCAGCGTTGGTTTCATTAATCCGCCTTATTCGCAAGCTAAAGGAAAAGAGACTGCACACTTATCTGAAATTGGATTTATCGAGCATTTATTAAATGGATTAGATGACGGTGGAAGATGTGCGGTTATCGTGCCTCAATCTACGATGGTTGGTAAAACCAAAGAAGACAAGCTGATTAAAAAACGCATATTAGAGCGCCACTCGCTTGAAGGCGTAATCACTCTAAATAAAAACACGTTTTATGGCGTTGGAACCAATCCTTGTATTGCAGTCTTTACCGCACATGAAGTCCATAAGGCAAACAAACGGTGTAGATTTGTTAATTTTGAGGATGATGGTTTTGCGGTGAGCAAGCACATTGGTTTGGTGAAAACCACACGTGCTATTTCACAAAAAGTTAAATTGCTTAACTGCTGGCGCGATATGGAGGATGCCGAAAGCAAGTTTTTAGTAAAAACCACCGTCGAACCTGACGATGAATGGTTGCACTCGTTTTATTACTTTAATGATGAAATTCCTAAAGAGTCCGACTTTGAAAAAACCATAGGTGACTACCTCAGCTTTGAGTTCAGCATGATTATGGAAGGCAGAGGCTATTTGTTTGAGGCTAAAGCGTGATATGAACGTTGATTTAAAAGACGTTGAGTGGGGCGAGTTTGATTTAAAGGAAGTATTCTCTGAAATTCAACGCGGCAAACGCCTAAAGAAGAACGATCATCAAACTGGAGAAACCCCTTATATATCTGCAAGTGCCATAAGCAATGGGGTTGATGCCTTCATTGGCAATAAAGAAAAAATTAGGCTGTTTGAAAACTGTTTAACAGTCGCAAATAGTGGAAGCGTGGGTGCTACTTTTTATCAGCCTTTTGCTTTCGTTGCGAGCGATCACGTCACGAAGCTGAAAAATACTGATTTTAGTAAGTACGTATATCTTTTCATTTCATTCGTTGTCGAGCGACTCGGTCAAAAATACAGCTTTAATCGTGAAATCAATGATCAAAGGATTCAGCGGGAAAAAATCGTTTTACCAGTCAACAAATCAGGTAAACCCAATTTTTCTTTTATGGAGCAATTTATGCGCCGTAAAGAACAAATGCAATTGGAGAGATATTACGCCCACGTTAGCACAAAACTCAAACTGCTAAAAGATTTTGAAGCTGTGCCACCACTGAGTGAAAAAAAATGGGGTGAGTTTTTTATCAGCGAGATTGCAACTGTCATATCTGGTAGAGATATATACGAAGCTGAAAGAGTTCATGGCGATATTCCGTATATATCAGCAACAGCGCTGAACAATGGTATAGGTTATTTTGTCGCCAATAAGAACGAAACTTTAGAAAGCAATTGCCTTTCCGTGAATAGAAATGGCTCGGTCGGCTATTCGTTTTACCATCCGTATCAGGGATTGTTTTCAAATGACTGTAGAAAACTTAGGTTGAAACACAACTCTGAATTTGTGGGATTATTTATTTCAAGGGTAATTACACATCAAAAAGAAAAATATGGATACGGCTACAAAATGGGTACGGCAAGAATAAAGCGCCAGAAAATTCTTCTCCCGATCAATGTGCAATGCGAGCCAGATTATGTTTACATGGAAAATTACATTAAAAAGTTAGAGTTTGCGAAATTAAGCGAATATGCTCGAAAAAAAGAACTACCAATCTTCAGTAGTTAATAAGCGATTCCAGTCGCTTTTAACCACCTAAAGCGATATCCAGCGTCATTTCATGCGCCAAAGCATCTAGATCGAGTTTTAGCACATCGGTGGAGACGGATTTCGGCACCAGCACCTCGGCGCGGACTTT
>JAYVVP010000303.1:0-9189 GCA_043786935.1 Pseudanabaena sp.
TACACTGGTATTTTTAACCAAAGTTTATCTTTTACTACTAACTTCATACGGCATATATTGCAATGCTTTTTCTTACTCATTACGCGGAACCATTGCCTCCCGCCCTAATTCGATAAATATTCTCGTACCCTTTCAACTTTTTTACACCGCTAGGACGCGGAACCTCAGCAAGGAGACGAATATCAGTAATCAGGCGATCGCGCTGATTTTTAGGAAGAGCACTTAGTTGCTTCTGAACAGGCTTAGGAATAACAACTTTGTAGCTCATCTTTGGCTTACCTCATATTCCTCCAGAGTTAAATAATCACCCTCTTGATAAGCAGCCTGAGACGCAACAATGCAAGCTCTTTCTTCATCAGTTAGATACTCTATATCTTCCTCAATATGCCGAACCTTGATAAACAATAAAAAATCAAGTAACTGAGATAAGAGAGAATCGGGAACTTGTTCAATTTCTTGGATGATTTGTTCTTTTACAGTCATAGTTTTAGTTGTATAGAAAATTATTTTGATAAAGATCGTCAGATTTAATCTAATTCTATCTCCTGCTCATCCCAAAGACGTAATCGTTCCGCGATCGCTTCAGGACTAGGCAACTGCTCACGATATGCCTCAGGAAGCTGCGGCACAATCGTATAAGTTGCCACCCCAATCGGACGCATTCCACAACCGTCTTATTTTTATAACGACAAATAATTATCCCAATCGGTGGATTTTCACCCTCCATCTTTTCTTGACAATCTAACGCCTCCAAATAAAACTCCATCTTGCCCTTATGTTCTGGCTTAAAATCACCAATTTTTAACTCGATCACCACCAAACAACGTAGACGGCGGTGAAACAAGAGCAGATCGATAAAATACTCCTGACCACCAACCTCTAGCCGATATTGATTACCAATAAATGCAAATGCACCGCCCAACTCAGACAAAAACGCCCGTAAATTCTTCACTAACGACTGCTCTAAATCTCGTTCTGAATGCTTATCTGCTAAATCCAGAAAATCAAACGTATCACGCAAATCCTCATCATTAAGCGAATTTGTCTTACCCATATTTCGCCCTGGGTCGAGTTGATAATACCAAATCTTAGCCATTCCCCGAACAGCGTCAAAGGCTTTTCCCTGAGCGGAGTCGAAGGGAGCCTTCTCAAAAAATAGCACCACCGTCTTCACACCTGCCCCAATAAACGTCCCACTCGGACAATCCAAAATCGTGTGCAGATTACAACTACTCAAAAGCTCTTGACGCAAAGCCTTAGAAGCATTATCTGAATTTGAAAGAAACGTATTTTTGATTACCACCGCCGCCCTACCACCGCGCCGCAAGATTTTGATGAAATGCTGCAAAAACAAAAACGCCGTTTCTCCAGTCTTAATCGGAAAATTTTGCTGCACCTCCTTCCGTTCCTTACCTCCAAAAGGCGGATTAGCAAGGACTACATCAAACCGACTCTTGTCCTCAATATCACTAAGATTTTCTGTCAAAGTATTCGTATGGATGATATTTGGCGCATCAATCCCATGCAAAATCATATTCATGATCGCAATCACATACGCTAGACTCTTCTTCTCCTTACCCGTAAAAGTATTCGTTTGCAGAATATCAAGCTGCTTCGTTGTCAGTTCCTGCCGCCGCAAATAGTCATAACTCTCACACAAAAAACCCGCCGACCCGCAAGCCCCATCGTAAATGCGATCGCCAATCTTCGGCTTTATCACCTCAATCATCGCCCGAATCAACGGACGTGGTGTGTAATACTCGCCCCCATTGCGCCCAGCATTCCCCATATTCTTGATCTTCGCCTCATACAGATGCGAAAGCTCATGCTTTTCCTGCTGCGACCTAAACCGTAACTCGTCGATATATTCCAGTGCATCCCGCAGACTATAACCGCTCTGGAACCGATTCTTAATCTCGCTAAAAATCTCCCCAATCTTGTACTCGATCGTATCCGCACTCGTCGCTCTCTGCTTAAACCCCTGCAAATATGGAAACAACTTCCGATTTACAAAATCAATCAGATCATCCCCAATCAAAGCGCGATCGCGATCAACAGTCCCATCGGCTCTCCTCGCAGCCGCCCAAGCTGACCAACGATGCGTATCATCGATAATAAACTCATAAGGCTTACCGACTAGCTCCGCCTCGATTGCCCTTTCCTGCTCCAAATCATCGAGATACTTCAAAAACAACAACCAAGATGTTTGCTCGGTATAGTCTAGCTCCGTAGTACAACCAGCCTCCTTCCAAAGAACATCATCAATATTTTTAAAAGTTTGCTCAAACATTTTGCGATTATCAAGAATACCGATCAATGATTATATGGCATATAAAGATTAGCGTCCCATGTTGGCATCTCAGTTTTTAAATCACTCCAAATCAACTAAACTCAATCTCGAAGTTTGTTCTTTTTTGCCCAGAGAAACTTCTATCTTTTTCAAAAGTTCTACTGTCACTTCAGCAAAAGCTTTCGCACCGCCTGAATTGGGATTAGCTAATGATGCAGGGATAAAGTTATCTACAGCTTTAGCAATATTTACGTCATTGGGAATCTTGGTTTTAAAAATCTTGGCACTACTAAAATCAGTAGCCACCCGATCCATCACTTTTTGATAATATCTGCTCAGTGTGAAACCTGCCGACATACTGAATACGATACCCAAGAGTTGAATATTAATCGAATTGTCCTCTCGGTAAACTTCGCGTAACCTCTCAATGCGTCTTTCTAATAGCTGAATACCGACTACAGATAAAGGTTCAGGTCTCGCTGGCATCAGGTAAAAATCGCTAGCAATGATACTACTGCGCGTAATTAAGTTATACCCTGGCGCACAGTCGAGAATAATGTAATCGTAGTTTTTTATTGCAGGAGCGAGAATGTTTTTGATGAGGGTTTGCTCAAATCTGCTCCAAGTTTTTTGAAAGCTTTGTTTCTCTTCATACAGTAACGATCGGTTGTACAACATTTCTGAAACTAAAAATTCGTCGTATAAATCAATATCTCCGACCAATAGATCTAATCCTTGTACCTTGCAAACATGAGGAAGTACGATATCTCTGACTTGGTATACCTTTTCTTCTGGATCATTAACTTGTACGCCGTAGTGCGCGATCGCTTGACTAACCAGATGTCGTAGAGTGCGATTTTCTTTACGGCACTTAGCAAAATCGGCTGGCGAGATCATACTTAGCGTAGCGCTGATTTGAGTATCTAGGTCTACAACTAAGACCTTTTTACGATGGATTTTAGCCAAACAGGTGGCAATATTTACAGTTAAAGTGGTTTTACCAACTCCACCTTTCATATTGACTGTTGCAATTACTTTGCCCATTTTTTCAATACCCAGTTAAATATCAACAAAATAAAATTTCAAGGAGAGGCTCTTTAAGGCGTTCATCCTAAATCATTTTTTGTCCGTTAACAATACACTATGGAATTAATTAAGTTGTCTTTAATCCTTAAAAGAATCATTAAAAGTAAATAAAACAATCTAAATTGCCTTTTTAGTTGAGATTTGGATTGACGATATGTCCTCTAGTTGGGTCGGGAATAAATAAACCAAGACGTAGCGATCGCAACATTGCTTCCCAAACCTCACGCATCTGTTCTTCGCCTTCCGTCCAATAGTCAAAGGTAAAGAGGACTTGGACATTGCCACCAATACCGACCAAGATGCGAGATGTGGCAGGTCTTTTCTCTGTAGCATCAATATACTGAATATCTGCCCAGACTAGTCTCATCCCATCACGATTGGCGCTGGTGACCTTACTTTTATGGGTAATTGCGCGTTCGTCGTCATCTAGTATCTGTTGCAGTGCTTTTTTGAGAGGAAATGTAGTCCAATCATTAGTTGGCAAGCGATTAAAGGACATTTCTAGTGCGCCTGTGTCGTCGGTTGGTTCAAGATCGTGAAAGCTCACTGACTTTTCTTTAAACTTGACGATCCAATCTTTTGGAAAATCAAACCGCACAGCACCGCGATCGGCAACAAAAATTTTGTATCCTTCTTCTGACTCCCAACTATGATCGCTGCGTAAAGTTAAGTCTTTTTTTCTCATGTTTATTTCTAGGATATTCTGTAAAACTATTATAAAACCCCACAAGAAAAGGTCGCATTTCTACGGTTTGGGTTTAACTTGGGGAAATTAGGGGTAGCACAAAGGCGATCGCGATGCTGCCCATAACAAAAGCTTCAAAAATAAATAGAACCGTGCTAGATGGCTTAATTTGAAACCCTTTAAACCAAGATTTTGGCATATCTTCAGAGCGAACTTTCCAATTGTAAATAGAGAGTAGTAGTGGGAGTCCGCCAACCTTTGCACTCATCAATAGATGCATGGCTATCCCAATAATCATCAATAACCATGAGATTAAATGCCCGATATACCATGCATGATTTAATTCTTCACTCGGCAACCATTCCTCTTTCATCATCCGTCCTGTAATCACAGCCGCAGTTGCTGATAAAAGAATCGTGGTATTAGTGAGACGCTGGATTGATATCCACCAAATCGGCTTACCAACGTCTTTTAAATTGTTTAGCGATTGTTTTTGAACGAGGCGACGATAGCCGATATGAAAACAATAAACAACAAAGATTGGCAAAAGGATTAAAAATGTTAAGGCGATCGTGCCGTGAATACCTTGTGTATTGCTTATTTCAGGTAAGTTTAGTGTCCCAAATCGTTTGTCATATCGGTCATAAACCATAAAGCCTGTGATCAAGGCTGCAAAGACAAGTAAAGCGATCGCATTATGCAATAACCGTAAAAGCACAGGCTGATATGGAGAGATTGGTGATTTCATTGATGGAAACTATTGATTTAGAACATCTTTTTTGTGTTGAGGTGCAGCGGCAACTGCGGCGACTTCAGCAAGTAAGTCATCGGGAACGCCCATTTCTTTAAGGGTTATCATCAGGTCTTCTGCTACTGCATCAAAGTGTTCACTACCCAATCCTTGAGTTTCCACTAACTCTTTATGGGCTTCGCGCATATAACGACCGTCATATTCAGTCGATCCACCAAAAGCATAGGTAAGGAAAGCTTTTTGATGCGATCGCTGTTTGTTCATATCGGTATTTGCAAAGAAGTGTTTGATGCGATCGTCAGCCAAAACTCGCTCATAGAACTTATCAACTGCGAGGTCAACAGCGTCTTTACCACCAAGCTTTTCAAACAAAGTTGTCATAATTTTTACCGCTTATCCTAGTTTTTTACTGATAATGTAACCGCGATTTAAAACAAATATTGCTTATCTAAAAATTATTAGAAATGACGTTAATATACATTTTAGAGTTTTAAAAATCATTTTTAAGCCAAAATGACCCTAAAATTTATTTTGTGAAGCCTCTGTGTAATTTATGACATAAGCTTTTTGTGATTACTTATAAATTTTAGATGTATAAAAATGAACAAGGGCTTAATAAGTAAAGTTATCGCAATTGGTGCTGCTCAACTTGTTTTTTACATTACGATGATTTTTACAAAGAGTGATACATCTAGTGCCCCAGCGATCGCACAAGCTCTCAAATGGTTAAGCTTTAATATTCACCAGCAATATGGAGTAACAACACTTATTTGTATTGCATTTGTGGTTAATTCATTTTTAAAAAGGATTCTTTAGGGTATAAAACAATGACAAAAATATTGATGTATTTTGCGATGTTTGTTGGTGCAATCTTAATTGCTACTTGGGTATCGCGTGAGGCTAGCTACTTTTTTAGCAACTTACTGTATTGGATTAGATATAACTGGCTACCTGTATTAGGAGTTGTATTTGTAGGGGCGATCGCTTACAAAGTCGTTAAACCATGATCTAGAATGACAAATGACATCGTAGAGCGGATTCTTACGGCTTGCGATCGCTACTCTTTGGCAGGGCAGCGTGACTATGCAATTTTGCGCTTGTTGTCAGAGAATTCGTTGAAGCGGCAACAGGTTTCAGCGATTGATATTGGCGATTTTGAAGTAGAAACGCGATCGCTTCGTATTTACAGGCAATATAAACGGCAAGATCAACAAAATCACAAAGAAATTATTAGTCTCAGTTTGGACACAGCCAACGCATTACAAGACTGGCTTAATTTGATTCATCTTCCTAGTGAATCTGATGATATTCAAACAGACTCGCAAATACCATTATTTATATCTTTAGATCGGGCTAGTTATGGGCATCGGCTCACGGGGACTGCCATTTATAGCATTGTCAAACGAACGGCGGTTAATGCAAATATTAGTGAAGCGATCGCCCCTGAACAATTGCGATTTAGCAGAGAAAATATTGCCTTAGAACAAGATGCTAAGACACTTAGTAGGACTTTAGATAAGACTAGTGAGACTCAGACAAGAATAACTAGTGTATCTAACTTAGAAAACGAGAATCAAGACGAGACTCAGATAGAGATTAGCAAGACTCAAACGAGAGATATTCCTTATGCTCTCGCCGAATTTAATCCAGATATATTAACTTCACTGCTCACAGACAAACGTAGTCTCAATACACGCCGCGCCTATGAAAAGGATTTGCATTATTTTTTCCTTGCTGCTTATGGACAGAAGCCCACAGAGTTAGCGATCGCGCAATTTCTACAACTAAATAGATTTGAAGCGATCGCGATCGCCTTGAGATATAAATCAGACTTGATTGCCAGAGGCTTAAAAGAAGCAACTATTAATCGTCGTTTATCTGCACTTAAGTCTCTAGTAAACTTTGCCGCTAAATTAGGGAAATGTAATTGGAACCTAGATGATGTCCAAACGGAAGTAGTTCAGTCTTATCGAGATACGACTGGAATTAAGCCAGATGGCATCCGTAAAATGTTACTAAGCATTGATCGTAGTAATATCAAGGGAAAACGTAATTTTGCGATTTTACGACTGCTTTGGGATAACGCACTGCGTCGTAATGAAGTAGTCAGCGCAAATATTGGTGATTTTGATTATGAAAGGCGATCGC
The DNA here is from genome assembly GCA_043786935.1 of Pseudanabaena sp. Lineage (GTDB taxonomy): Bacteria > Cyanobacteriota > Cyanobacteriia > Pseudanabaenales > Pseudanabaenaceae > Pseudanabaena. The sequence goes on from JAYVVP010000303.1 coordinate 6,961, forward strand.
TACAAATTTTAGGCAAGGGACGCGGCTCTCAAAAGAGTCTCATTAGTCTTAATATAGGAACTGCAAGCGCAATTCAAGACTGGCTATCTCAGATTGAGACAAAAGATTTAAATCAGCCATTATTTCAGGCTCTTGATCGCGCTAATCGCGGACACAGATTGACTGGGACAGCAATTTACCAAATTGTTAATCAAACCGCACAAGCCTCAGAAATTTCTAAACAAATGTCCCCTCACCGTATCCGTCATTCCGCAATCACCGCTGCCCTTGATGCTACTAATGGAAACGTTCGCAAAGTCCAAAAACTCTCGCGTCATAAAAAACTAGATACACTAATGCTCTATGACGACAATCGAACGAATATGCAAGGAGAAGTATCCAGCTTGCTAGGAGATTTGATTTAGGAAAAGCAACGAAAAGTGCGTGGAATTTATACTAAACTTTGAGTTATAGCCGTTTGCTAAATTTCTAATTTAAAAATTTGTGACTTCATCTATTTTATCTCTCGAAAAAATAACTCATCTCCTTAATGGCTTAAAAAGTTTGCCACCTTCACAAAAACGTGAACCAACATTTATGGAGATTACTGGATATCCGCATTTTGAGAATGTTTGTAGTAATATACTTCAGTTTTATCTTCAACCCTCTAACGAACATGGATTTGGAACACTTCTGTTAGATTCGCTTTTTACACTTATCAATGAGAAAGTAGTAATTAATGGACAAAATATTGATGTACGGCGTGAAGAATCTACAGATAAAGGCAATCGTATTGATTTAGTGATTGAATCTGACGATTTTGTTTTTGGAATTGAGAACAAGATTTTTGCCTTTGAGCATAGAACCCCTTTTGAGGACTATGCAAAACATCTTGATCAATCCTCTCGCCAAGTTTACAAGGTAATATTGTCATTGCGTCCCATAAAGGAAACATCTAGGCTATGTGGATTTAATCCAATTACATATGATTTGTTATTTCAAAAAGTAATCGAGAATATTGGCTCGTATTTTCTAACTTCTCGTGAGCCGCACATTACATTCTTACGTGACTTTATCCAAACTCTAAAAAATTTACAAGAGGATACTTCTGTGGATCAACAACGTTTTGCATATTTTCGTGATAACCAACAAGATATCGAAACCCTACTTATTGAATTAGGTTTGTTACGCAAAGATCTAAGAGGTAGAGTAAATCTTTTAAGTTCAATAATATCTGATGATGTAGTTCAATTGTCTTATCCAATTACTTCAGATTCATGGAGAGCGCCAAGGGATTTTCAAGATGTTATATGGTACACAATTAAGTTTAGTGATAGTTTTTGGTTGCAACTTGACGTTTTTGTAACACCGTCAGGATGGTGGATGCAGTTTTGGAATCCACTTAGTGGTGATCTTAACGAAGTAAAAAAATGGATTGAAGATAGAGAAATTCGGACTGAACCTACTTCTACCGCTGGAAAAATGAAGCGACTTGTATACAAAGGTGAAAATGACAGAATACCGTGTGAGTCAAAACCCGAAGATTCAGGAAAATGGGTGCTTGATATGTTAAAAAGACTGACAGCGCCTATAGTCTAATGTTCTCAGTTATTTATTTAAAGATGTACTATGAGGAACTTTGAATATGATGAGAACAAAAGTCAATCTAATTTGGCTAAACATGGAATCGACTTTGTTGAGGCTCAACAACTATGGAATGATCCCAATGTGTTAGAGATTCCAAGCAGAATTCAAGATGAACTGCGCTTTGTCGTCATTGGTAAAATAAATGGCAAGCATTGGTCTGGAGTTATCACCTACCGCGATCAAAATATTCGGATCATATCTATCCGCCGATCACGCACACAAGAGGTTTCCCTATATGAACGCTAAGGAATTTGACCAAAAATTTGACGATGGTGAAGAAGATATTATGGAAATGCTTGATCTATCAAAAGCTAAACGACCTTTAGCTAATCAGAAAAGGCTCAGTATAGATCTCCCTATCTGGATGATTGAGTTAATCGATCAAGAAGCCCATCGTTTAGGTATTACGCCCCAAACAGTTATCCAAAACTCTCTTGCTGAACATTTAACCGTTATTACCCCCTCAAATTAGTAATAAATAAGAAAGGTGATCGCTAAAAATTTAAGAAAGCATTTAAGAATTGACAGCAGTAAGATCCCTAAGCATTTTGCGGATCAAAGCTATATAGATAAATGACTCTGAGGTATTCTCATAAAATTCAT
>JAYVVP010000304.1:0-9188 GCA_043786935.1 Pseudanabaena sp.
CTTTTCCGAGCTATGGGTCTGGCTTTTGTATTTTCAATGATTTAGCGATCGCTTCACGAGTTTTGCTAAAGGAAGAATTAGTCCAAAAAATATTAATAGTCGATTTGGATGTGCATCAAGGCGATGGTACGGCTTTAATTTTTCAGGATGAGCCAAAGGTGTTTACCTTCTCGATGCATTGCCAAATTAACTTTCCATCAATTAAACAAATCAGCGATCGCGATGTGCCTTTACGGGAAGGAATGGAAGATGATGAATATTTACGCACCTTGGCAGATTATTTACCAGATTTGTTAAACGAAATTAAACCTGATCTGGTTCTCTACGATGCAGGTGTCGATCCACATATAGGCGATCGCTTAGGCAAACTAGCGCTCACTGATGCAGGTATATATCGGCGCGATATGCAAGTTTTGAGTACCTGTGTTTCCCAAGGTTTTCCTGTGGCAAGTGTGATCGGTGGCGGCTATTGCGAAGATATGCGATCGCTAGTCTATCGACATTCTCTATTGCATAGGGCTGCTAGTAACGTATATCGACAATATCGCCTATAGCCCTTGTTGAAATGCTTTGAGCGCAGATTTTGGTTCTGCCATTAGTAAACAACGAGCAAGCAATTCTAAATCCAGCTCAGGTAAACATTCACTTTTCGCGATCGCCTCGTATCCATTATCACCTAATCGATAGAGCGAAAACTTACCATCTTCCCAAAGCCAAACTTCCTTAGTATTAAAACGACGATAACGCTCTAACTTCGCCACACTTCCACTCGTAAAAATCACCTCAATTGCTAGATCGCGATCGCCGATCTTATTTCCAAAACAAAATGACAGATCAGGCTCAACACTTGCTCCTTTAGCTTCGGATTCTAAGGTGGCGCTACCCGTAGGGATAAAATCTATATCTTTTGCTGCAAAGTAAATCCCTAATAACATCGACAGTAAATGCACAATGATTTCATGAGCGGCAGAAGTAGTCATAATCTCGACAATACCATCAAGATAATTAAGATGAATAGCACGCGAATCACCTATCAAAACAGAAAGCGTCTTAAATTCTTTCCATGAATATCTATTCGGGAAAACAAAATGCTGAGATTCCGTATTTGGGAATATCTTATTTAATCCATTAGATTTTGCAGGTGCTTGAATAATCACGAGCTTCTAAAAAAGAACAATGGTTAACTACATATCTTACAGCAATTTGATTTCAAACCTGCTACAAATAAGAATATAAAACCAATTGCGGGGCTTCGCCCTGCGACCCTTTTTGTGGTGGGTTTGATCAACAACTGCTGTAAAACACGATAGCATACACAACTAATAAAAATTCAAGCAGTAGTTAACATCTGCATCATCCTTTAGTCCATTGAATCCGCGATTCTGCTTTTAAATTCTTTTGGAAAAACTATGCGCTTTGAGAATTGCTGCGACTAGAAAGGCGTAAGAAATTCCACCTACCACTGCTAACATCCAAAAACTCACTAATGCACTCGTATTCCATAGCGCATGGAGAAAAGCAGAACTTAGATATCCAATCGTTAGGATTTGCCAACGGAGAGAAGGTTTGAGAACACTTAGACCAATGAAATAGCCAAAGTAACCGCTATATGCCATATGTCCCGCCACTGAGCCAAGTACACGGGGAATTAACAACTGTAAACCTGTAAGCTCGGCAATTTCAGGGCTAGCCGCTTGATTTGCCACGCTCTGCACAATGCTGGGTACATACAATCCCAAAGTTTCGGTTAGCATAAAGCCGATCGCTGAAGCCGCACCAATCAAAATTCCATCTAACGGTTCGCTAATCCCAAAGCGCGATCGCCACTTTTTGTCAAGCCGCAAACCAATAAACCACAGTGCAAAGACTGGTAAAGCCTTGAGCAACTCTTCCATCAAGCCCGCTCCAAAAAACATCGCAATCAAAACACTAAAAAAATTTACCTGACCCGTTGGTGGAGTTCCTGGTAAAACATTGTAAAAGAACCAAAGAAAAACTTGCAGAATCGGGCTTCGGAGCAGAATTGCGGTAAATAGAGCTGCTCCTAAAATTATCCACCAAGGTTTAGATTTCCCACAGAGTTGATAGACAAAATAATAGGCAGCCAGACTGATATATGTGGAAATCGTCAGATTAAATAGCTGCGGTTGCCCTAAAAAAGCAAACATCATCACTACAAATCCAACCGTCACGATTCCTGGTAAAAGATAAGCTTGTTTCCAAAGATCATTACCTGTTGAAAAAATCGGTAATAACTTAGTCAGTGTGATTTTAGTAATCTGCGATCGCGGACGCAGACTCAAAATAGTGGCAATAGTTGTGGCGGGTTTGGACTCTTGCTCAAATACAAATTCGGGACCATCCTTAGTTAACTGAATGCGATCGCCATGATTGAGCGGATAGCAACTATACAAACGGCGATCATTGATAAATGTGCCATTCGCGCTATCAAGATCACAAATTTCCCACCCCTCAAACCTCTCTTTCGCAAAGATTGGACGTATCTCAGCATGGCGACGCGAGACTGAGCCATAAATATTGATGTTAATTGCAATTTCACAACTAGGATCACGCCCCAAAGTAATCGAGCGATCACCTAAAGTCGCCACAATTACACCATGATCAGAACTTGAGCGATCAGCAGAAATTTGCTTTAAAAAAGCTATTGGAATAAGGCGATCATGCATAGATTAATTATATTAGCGAAGTGTGGCACGAAACGCCGCTCTCATCTAAATCAAGAGCTAAACCAAAATCCTTTCTATTTCTAACTCTGAAGCCGCACGAGCAAGTTCTGAAATATCGCTCAGATCTTTAATGTAAGGAAGAATTCCTAAAACAGGAATAGAAGCAAGTCTTGAAATCATTTGAGGCGGTGCAAGCTCTTCAATCTCTTCAGGCGAATAAATTTGCGAACAACTCAACACAATTCCTCTTAGTTTCACTTTTTGCAAATTAGCCAAAGCTACATTTGCGATCGCCTGAGAGATCGCCCCTAGCCTTACTGGCACAACTAAAATCGTCTCCAAAGCCCAATCTCTTGCCAAATCAGCCACAATATACTCATCAGTAATCGGCGAACCAAGTCCGCCTAAAGATTCGACTAACAAAAATTCTTTTTGTTGTTGCAGCTTTTGGAATTGTTGCCAAATAACTGCTAAATCAATTGTCTTCCCTTCTTTAAAAGCTGCGATCGCTGGAGCAATTGGCGTTTCAAAATACAAAGGGGTAATTTCTGCAAGAGTTTGCGAAAGCGGAAAAGTCTGACTATAAAATTCGCGATCGCCTTCTCCTGATTGCAAAGGTTTATAAATACCTAATGATTTGCTAGGCGTGTTTTTCGGTGTAGTGCGATCGCGATAGGTTAGCCAATAAGCTGCCAAAGCTGCCGTCAATACAGTCTTCCCCACACCTGTATCACTACCAACAATTAATAAAGGTTTCGTCATGATTTAATATTCGGTAAAATTTTGCTAAGTTCTATTTGGCGATTAAATTGAACATCCAGTAATTAGTAATGCTTGCTTTACATATTTCACTAGCGATAAAAGATGTTTATCACCTGTACTGATATGAATTGTATGGCAAACCATAATGCACTTGATAATCGTTTCATCAACTAGAGTCTTAAGAATAGCTTAGAGCAACATACCAATATATTAGGAGCGCAGGGTATTGTCATAATATAAAGCCAAGGTAATAGATAACTAGCAAAATAATTAATGAAACCGCCTGTCATCATCATCCTAGGAGAGAAGAGTATTGCGATCGCTCGACAAATCCAAATAGTAATCGCCAACGCCACAATTTACGGACTAGCCTCGCGTACCCAAACTGTTGATTATCAATACGAAAAATTTAGCGACACTGTCAGCGAATTATTTAGTCAAGGGCATCCGATTATCGGTATATGTGCGGCAGGAATCTTAATCCGATCGCTAGCACCTCTACTCTCAGATAAACGTGCTGAACCACCCGTAATTGCGATCGCTGAAGATGGTAGTGCGGTTGTTCCTCTGTTGGGTGGATTGAATGGAGCCAATGAACTAGCTAGAGCGATCGCTAAAGCTCTTCAAGTCAACCCAGCGATAACCACCACAGGCGATTTACGATTTCAGACCTCGCTGTTGTCACCTCCTGATGGTTATCGACTAGTTAATTCTGATGAGCAAGCAAAGACATTTTTAGCAGATTTACTGGCAGGAGCAACTGTAGAACTAATCGGTGATGCGACTTGGTTAAGCGAAAGCAATCTTCCTTTTGCCAATGATGCTACACATAGGATTGAAGTAGTCTCTAATGAACTAGAAGTGATCGTCTCAAAGCTAAGCTCAAATCATCTGATTTATCAAACCGTTCCCATCCAAAATTCAACCATTGCAGGTAAAGTCTCAATCATTGGCACAGGACCAGGAGCCTCTAAATGGATGTCTCCCGAAGTCAAAACAATTTTAGAATCTGCTACCGATTTTGTCGGTTACAAAACTTATGTGAACTTAGTAAAAGAGTTTACAAAAGGGAAGCAAATTCACGCATCCGATAATCGTGTGGAACTAGACCGCGCCCGTCATGCCCTCGATCTCGCTGCTGAGGGAAAATCAGTCGTCATCGTTTCTTCAGGCGACCCAGGTATTTATGGGATGGCTTCCGCTGTATTTGAAGTTCTAGATCATGAAGCAAATCCTAAATGGAACCAGATTGATATTCATGTTGCTCCAGGCATATCCGCAGTACAGGCTGCCGCTGCTGCAATCGGTGCTCCTATCGGACATGATTTCTGCACAATTTCGCTCTCAGATATTCTCAAACCTTGGGAAGTTATCAAGCAGAGATTAGCTGCCGCCGCACAAGCAGATTTTGTAATCGCAATTTACAATCCTATTTCCACTCAGCGCAAATGGCAACTCACCGCCGCCAAGGAGATTTTATTGCAATGGCGATCGCCTGATACGCCTGTAGTTTTAGGTCACAAAATGGGACGCAAAGGCGAAAACGTGCGGGTGATTACGCTTGCAGAATTAGCTCCTGAACTTGCGGATATGCAGACGGTGATTATCGTTGGCTCTAGTAAGACTAAGGTTTTAAAAATAGGCGATCGCTTGCGAGTTTATACGCCACGTAAATATGATTAAGATTCTATTCCTGAACTTCCCAACCGTTGAGCAAGTTCGGCGACTCTCTGCCTAGATTCCTTTCGTTAACATAAAAAGAATGTGCGTTACATTTTATTAGCGCACCCTACAAAATCGGCGATCGCACTGATTCATAGCGACTCAATTGTAACGCGCCCGCCTTCAACTGCTTCAATCTGAAGCTTAAAGCCATACAACAATCCCATTCCTACTAACGGATCTGCATCAGAAGCCGCCACATCAATAATTTGCTCCTGACCATCCCAGATCACAGAAGCTTTGTATATTTCAAAAACGACTTCGCTCCCGTCGCCTAATGTGCCAATATCTCGATAGTGCCAAGGCAATCCAAGATCGGCGATAACAGAAAGCGGTAAAGACAAAAAGCTGGTGAATCCTGTATCAATGACGGCATCAAGTGCCATTTTAAGTGAGCCGATGCGACCGACTGCAACTTTGATGATTGCTTCACAATTATTATTGACTACACCGAACATCATACGGGCTTTCTCAGGCTACGACTGCCAAAACGGAAAACAGATCTATGTCCAATCCGTATCACCCAAGGTTGAGCATCGGGTTTTCTTTCATAAAGTTTATCAACCGCTAAAATCGTTGAATTGGCTACCTCAAAATCTCCAGTCTCAATATCAATTGCAACTATTTTGCCATGATTATTTGCCTCGACCTGTGGGCGGATTTGAGTTTGATAAATTAGATCGCCACGTTGGGCGAACTCTTCCTTGCTGTAGAGGGGTTGACGGACTGCCATGATTATAAATTTTCCTCGATCATTGCCTTATCTGGCATTATAACTGACCAAAAACTGCACTGAATAGATTGCTTTCGTTAAAACAAAAATAAGGTGCTTTACATTTCATTAACGCACTCTACAAGATCGGCGATCAAAGTAGATGGTTGCATTGCTTGGTTATGCAACTATCTTGGCGAGTGCGTCGGAAATCTCCAAGTTGTATCCGCTTAATGTGCCGTTCCCTAAGTCGTTCAACCCACTATTTGAATTTGTATTATTCGATAGCCAGTTTCCATTTGAAGTAATCGAGATTAATGACGACAGCGATGTGGTGTTAATCAAGCCGATAAGCAATTCCTCATTTCGATTATTCAAATTCACGCTGATTCTGCGGTAGCCCTCGTAAACAGCTTGATGGATTTGCGGATTTACTGTTTTAAAGAGCGCAAAAAGCTTTCTTGCAAGGCGAGGTAAGTCTTCGTGGATTCCTTTGATCGCAGAAGTGAGTTTCAAGACCAGTTCTTCTCTTGCGGCAGATTTGTCCTCAGTGTTGGGAGCGAGGTTGTATGTCACGATGCGTCGTGAACGCAGATCAAAAGGCAGTTCCTCAATCTTGCCAAACGCCATGTTTAGGACGCAGATAAGGTTGTCCCACGAATGTTGATTTGCGGCGTAACCAAGCTCGACCAAAACGTTGGGATTTGGAGAGCGTCGTTGACCCTCGCCACCAGTAACGAATGTTGTGTCCGCAACAAACATGGTCGCGTTGTCGATCTTCTTGAAAATCGTTGCAACAATGTCGGGCGAGCCAGACACGTCAAGAGTATCACGGTCAATTTCAAAGTCGAGTAAAAGGTCTTCGCTCGCAATTGAGCGAACGGCGCGCTCCAAGCATTTGAGGATAAAGCCCCGATTAATATTATTGGGCAGATCGGACTGCCATGAATAGAAGATTGTCTTAGACATCACTCAGATTGCATAACTATGTATTAGAGGGAAAAATTCCGCCTACTACAACTGTAAGAGATATAGGCTAAATGTCAAGCTTCTGTCTAGTCACCCTATATGGAGTGTTATGCAGAAAAATTCTGACTAGTCACCCAAATGGCGTATTAATCCAACAATATAATGTATTATTCAGATTAGTTGCTTAATAATTTCATTATGCGAACTGAGCCATCGCCCCGAAAATTGTTAGACAGAGTAAGGGATCGCATACGGGTTAAGCATTATTCTTACCGCACCGAAGAAACCTATGTGCAATGGATCAAACGATTCATCCTGTTTTATAAAAAGCGAAATCCAAGCGAAAGAGCATTTATTAATTTTTGATTTTCATGTTCCAGACGGACAGCCACTCGAAAATAGCGATCGCCTAATTCAGGAAAACTTAGACAATCGCGAATGAGAATCTTATCTTTTTGTAATAGTTCCTTTTGCAAAAGAGAACCTGCAACTTCTGTTTGGACTAATAGATAATTTGCAGCATTTGGTAATGGATTTAAACCTGATATTTCCGATAAACCTTTAAATAGTTGAGATTTGGCACGTTCTAACCAAGTCCATGTTTGTTGTTGAAATTCCTGATCTTCAAGTACAGCTATTCCTGCTGCGGCTGCTAAACTATTGACACACCAAGGATCGCGCCATGCTTGCCAACGTTGCAGACGTTCGGGATGAGCGATCGCGTAGCCAAGTCTTAATGCTGGCAAACTGTAGAACTTAGTAAGCGATCGCAAAATTACTAAATTAGGATGCGATGGAACTAAATCAATTAAACTTTGTTGCTGTTCTGGCGTGAGAAAATCCATAAATGCTTCATCAATCACCACCAATGCAAATCTCTCCAGATAAGGCAAAATGCTATCTCTAGCAAATAAGTAGCCCGTAGGATTATGGGGATTATTGATTAAGATTCCTTTAGTATGGGAATTAGTGATTTCTGGTAGATCGGCGTTAAAACTTACATCTTGATTGCTAAATAGAAATGGATACTTTTCTACTTGACAATCAAAAGTTTTCAGAGCGCGATAATAATCGGTAAAGGCTGGTGTAAATAGAACTGTTGCCGACAATTGTGAAAGGTCACGCCCCACCCAAGTTAATAACTCCGCCACCCCATTTCCCGCCAAAATCCATTCTGACGATAACTGATGAAACTTTCCTAAAGCTTCTCTCAATAACGTATATTCGGGATCGGGATAATGATTGAGATCGGTTAAATGGGATTGAATAGCAGCGATCGCTGATTTTGGAGGTCCTAGAGGATTAATACTAGCCGAAAAATCTAGAATAGCTTCTGGTGCAGCCCCCGCAATACTCGAAGCCCACTGGCGATTTCCCCCATGAATTGGACGTGAGCGATCAGTTGCTTGCATAATTTTTATCTCAATTGCGTCTATTGCGCTAAATGGACGATTTTGCGAGACTTTTATTATTATAGGACTTACGCATTGACAGAATGACAAAGATATAGAGATTGCAAACTGAGCGTTGATCTGATGGTCTTGGAGTAACAGAACAGTCAAAACCCTCAACAGCGAAGTGTAATTACAACCTCTACACTCTATATTTGCTAGCCCAGCCAAAGTATGTAAGCTGTCTGTGCTTAGCAGAGATTATGACCGAGTTGAGTCACGACAGCGTGAACTTTACTTTAGGTCAGCGCTGAAGTTTACTTTTCGAGGGTGCGAGTAAGCAACACTGGAACTGTAGCATTGACGCGCACATAGTCAGATACTGATGAACCAAGTAATCGATCAAGATCGGGCAAACTGCGGGCGATTGAGGGGCGTCGATCGGGTGAACCGATCATCAACATACTGGCATTTGCATCATCAGCCAATTTACAAGTTTCTTTGCCAATATCGCCAGAACTGATAAATGAGCGTGATGGAATATTCAACCGCTTAAGTTTATTGCTGGCTTCGACTAACACTGGGTCAGCGACTGCATTAGCATCATCTTTTCGCTTCACGACTCGAGCTAATAAGATTTCCACATCTTTAGCACCGCTTACGATTTTAATAGCCAGATCGAGACAATTATTAGCAGAATCCGAACCATCAACTAAAACCATAACGCTACGAATGGTTTTAATGTACACGTCATCTTTGATCAGCAACATTGGCGCGTCAGACAACTGAAATACATATTGACTAACCGAGTTTGCCAAAATTGCTTGTAAACGCCCCATTCCTCGAGATCCCATGATCATCAGATCGGGTTTAAGATCTTCCGCGACTTTGCATACAACATCTTTAGGCTCACCCTCTTTGAGCAGCGCTACAGTGCTGTTATCT
>JAYVVP010000305.1:0-22950 GCA_043786935.1 Pseudanabaena sp.
TGTGCGATCGGATGGAGAGATAGTCAAAGCGGGTGGTCGGGTGGTTAAAAATGTAGCTGGCTACGACCTCATGAAGTTATTAACAGGTTCTTATGGCACTTTGGGAATTGCTTCCAGCATCACTTTTCGCCTTTATCCTTTGCCTGAATATTCGCAGATTGTTCTAGTTACGGGTGAGCCTGAAGCGATCGCCCAAGCACAGCAAAAAATTAGTACATCGGTGCTTACACCAACTACTTGTGATTTATTATCAGCAACAGCGATCGCTAATCTAGGCTTTGGGAATAAAGTTGGTTTAGCAATCCAATTTTCGAGCCTCAAAGCTAGTGTGATCGAGCAATGCGATCGGATTGTGAAACTTGCGAAAGAACTAAATCTCCAAGCCCAAATCATTAATGAGGTTGAAGATTTTTGGAAACTATCAGAAATATTGTTGTGGCAAGATGAACTTCGTGATTTGGAGCAAATATCTAAAAATAATCATGTTGTCTGCAAGTTGGGCGTACTTCCAGCGATGGGTGTATTGCTGCTCCAAGAATGCCAACAAATTTTTGATAACCAATCTTATTTCCTCCAAATACATACAGGTAGTGGCTTAGGAGTCTTACGAGTCGAAGATGTGAAAGGTGGTGAGGAAATTGCTGAGCAGATTACCAAAGTGAGAAATATTGCCGAGTCTCATGGTGGATTTTTGATTATTCTTGAAGCCTCTCATGAATTGAAATCTCAAACCAACGTTTGGGGATATACAGGAAATGCTCGTGATCTAATGAACCAAATTCAACAGAAATTTGATCAAAGAGGCTTACTTAGTCCTGAACGACTTTTTTAAATCCCTTTGAAGCGCCGTACCAAACTTCTTAATAGATTTATTTTTAACTTTGATTTTTAACTTTAAATATATGCAAATTTCTGACAAGCCAACCTTTGATAGCAAAAATCCTCCAAATCCTCAACTGATTGATGCTTGTGTGCATTGTGGCTTTTGTCTATCTACTTGTCCTAGCTATCGAGTGCTTGGCAAAGAGACAGATTCACCAAGGGGAAGAATATATCTAATGGATGGAATTAATAAAGGAGATATACCTTTGTCTCCTGCGATCGCCCAGCATTTTGACTCTTGTTTAGGATGTTTAGCTTGCGTAACCACCTGTCCATCGGGAGTGCAGTACGATCAACTGATCGAATCAACGCGTGCCCAAGTAGAAAGAAATCATCCGCGATCGCTACCTGAAAAGCTATTGCGAAAGTTAATCTTCTCGACATTTCCTTATCCCAATCGCCTCCGAGTTTTGCTAGCTCCTCTACTGGTATATCAAAAACTAGGCTTACAGAAATTATGGCGATTAACTGGTTGGCAGAAGTTTTTGCCAACTCAAATAGCCGCAATGGAATCATTATTGCCTGATCTAACTCCCTCCTCTTTTCAAGATACTTTCCCTGAAGTGATTTCTGCTAAGGGAACTCGACGCTATCGAGTAGGAATGCTCTTGGGATGTGTGCAGCGGGTATTTTTACCAGAAGTAAATAATGCCACAGTGCGAGTATTGACCGCCAATGGTTGTGAAGTGGTAGTTCCGAAATTACAGGGCTGTTGTGGTGCTTTGTCGCATCATCAAGGACAAGAATCTCAAACTCTAGAGCTAGCAAAGCAAACTATAGATGCATTTGCTAATTTAGATTTAGATGCGGTATTAGTTAATGCTTCTGGTTGTGGACATACCCTAAAGGAGTATGGTCATATTTTGAAAGATGATGCTAAATATGCAGAAAAAGCAAAGGAATTCTCTAGCAAAGTAAAAGATGTTCAAGAATTTCTCGATCATGTGGGTTTGACTGCCAAGCTGTCACCTTTGCAAGAGCAACCATTGGCGATCGCTTATCAAGATGCTTGTCACATGTTGCATGGACAGAAAATCAGCCTCGAACCACGTCGTTTGTTGCGTCAGATTCCGAATGTGCAGTTAAAAGAATCAGTTGATGCCGCTCTTTGTTGTGGTAGTGCGGGAATCTATAATATTTTGCACCCAGAAGTTGGATATGAACTAGGAGAACAAAAGGTGACAAACCTGACAGATACTGGTGCTCAGTTGATTGCATCGGCAAATGTAGGCTGTATTACCCAAATTCGCAAACACTTGAAATTGCAAAATAAAAATGTGCAGCTCATGCATCCTATGGAGCTTTTAGACTATTCCATTCGCGGAAAAAGATTAGATAATTAACAAAAGAAGAGACGCTGAGATTGGTGACACCCCTCCTTTTTTGCTTTGATTTTATTTTGGTTGGATAACTTATTTAACCTCTGCAAGTAAATTTGCTAAACGGGGATATTTAGAAACTAGACCAAAGGTTTCGGGAGAGACAACATCATAGGTGAAATCACGTTGAGCTATGCAAAAGCGATCCCAGGCTGCGACTTCGATACGGAATAGTTTGATGATCGTATCGATTAGAAAAGGAGTTAATTCAAATTGCCAACCAACTTTTAAATTTAAATGTTCGCAAAATTGAAAGACTAAATCCTGAACGCTTAATCTCTGCATTCCTAAGACTAGACGGGCACGGGAAGGGGGAACTGAGGTCGAGGTGAGTAGATGCGTAACAATTTGAGCAATATCGATCGCATGGACAAAATGGAAACTGCCATTAGTTTTTAAAAATCTGGCATATGGAACATATTTGAGAATGTCTTTAAGCCCTTTAGATAAATGCGAGTAAGGCTTGTCAGCAGCACCCCCAAAAACGAGAGTAGGAAAAACAGTAATTAGGCGATCGCGAATAGTGGAATTTTCTAAAGTTTCTAAACAAGCGTGTTTTGAAGCTATATAAGCCGTACCGATTGACCCTGCTTCAGGAATAATCTGATTATGAGAATCGAGAATGCTTGCTGTTGAGAAATAGATAGCGCGTTCGCAAACCTGCGAATCAAGCATGGAAAATAATTCAATTGTTTTATCGCGATTGACCACAAAAGCTTCATCGCCTCCCCAACCTGCGGCCGTACTTACTACAAATTCCATCGTGCGGAGCAAGTCGCGATGCTGTCCGATATTTTGCATGGAGTCTTCGATCACATGAACATTCGGGCGATCGCTAAGGTCGATTTGCAATTTGCGGCGATCGCGTACAAGCAGATATAGCTCATAATCAGTTTTGGCTAAAAGCATCTCGATCAAATAATGACCAACACAACCACTCGCACCCGTAATAAAGACTTTTTTTGGCATTCAATTCTAAATCATGAAAAAATATACCCCGTAGGGTTTGTCTTAATAAAGTATCTCATTAATCAGGAATCGGTTTATTACTCACTCGCTAAACCAGTCTGTAATGTTTTGAGAACTGTTGACATATCACTGCTCAAAATTGCATTTATATTTAGCCATAAACCCGCAAATTCTCGACTGCGGATAATTCCTGCTGCATCGGGTTCTAAGTTTGTATATGCACCATTTTCAAGAATAAACCAATCGATTTGTCCATCTAAAGTTCGCCAGACGATATATTCTTTTACGCCACTGCGTTCATAGGTACGTTTTTTGCTATGTAAATCATAGGAAACAGTACTAGCAGCAATTTCGGCAATTAGTTCAGGCGCACCTGTAATGTATCCATCAGCGTCAATTTGAGCATTGCCACCTAAACGAAATAACACTGCGTCGGGCTGAGGTTCATTATCGTGATCGAGGCGTACTGTCGGTTCGATGCCAACTTCTAGTCCTGCGATCGCAGCTTGATATGTACCAAGCCAAGTGATGATATGACTGTGAGGCTTGCCATGAGGGGTATAGCGGAGGGGAGATGCCACGTGTACAATTCCTTCGATTAATTCGGCTTTTTTGATGTTTGACGCTGTATAACGACATTCAAATTCATCTCGATTTAAGCGATCGCCGTTTTCGAGAATTGTTAGTGGTGACAGGGAATTAGCAATAACCATTTAAATTACCTCATTTACAGGGAATCGATCTATGAGTTGGGCTGCTTGCTTAGCTGATTGATAAATGTGAGAAGGCAGATTGGGAACATGAGGAATTTGGTATAGCAAATCGATGGTGCGGCGCATTAGGCGGACAATATCGCCTTCATCAAGGTTAGTATTTTGGCATAGCTCCACCCATTCCATGCCTAACGCCCATTGCTCGACTAGTCCTGTTAGTTCATAGTCTAGCCATGCGGGAATCTCCACCAAATGACGGCGCTGGACTTGCATCAGGTTGCGGCGGACTTCACGCAAGCCATCAAGAGCATCTTCTACAGTTGGCGATAGACCAAACTTGATCCAGTTGTCGGGACGGCTGTTTTCACTGACGATCGCCGCGCAGACAGTGGCAAGGTGATGGGGCGCGAGGTTGTCTAATTCACCTGAAATTAAACATAGGGCTAACCACAACTCATTTTCGCCACGGAGAGCCGCTACTACTTTGCCTGTGTTATTAGGTTGAGTATCTTTAAGACAGTCATAGGATTGCAAGATATTGACTAGGCTCATAAATTCTTGCCAATGCCTTTGCCGTCTCTCATTAACTACCTTTTGCTGAAATTCGATCTGGCGTTGCAATTGTTCAAGACGATTGACTTTTTTGAAAACAGCACCGCGATCGCTCATTTTCGACACAGGATGATCATTCATTTGCGCTTCGATCGCCATCATTCGGGCTTGCTGGGCGATCACTTCAGGAGCAAGTTCTGGTTCTGGCAATGGTTTGATTTTTTGAGCGATCGCAGCGCTCGTCTCATCACCCTCAATTGATTGACCAAGGCGTAGGGGTAACTTGGCAGGATATTCGATATCACCATCAAGGAGCAAATCGCTACCGACTTGCATAATATCTTTGTAGCCGCAGGTATACCAAGAATTATTGCGACCTAAGCACACAAACCAAGGGAACTGTCCTGAGCCTTGGACTTTAGCCGCTAGGACGCTATGCACAACCAAACCTTTGTGAGTGCGAATCGTAAGTGGTGAACCTGACAGCAAATAAGGTGCGTAGGATGCTAAATCATTTAAACGTAGCTCTTCTGATTGCTGAACTAACATTTTTAATAGTCGTCTTTCTTCACGAAGGCGATCGCGCAATTTGTCATAAACTTCTAATTGCTTTAAATCGACAGTTGCCAGATCATTCTCTAACTTTGCAATTTGTTCGATTACTGCTTCTAAATTCTGGATTTGTGGTGCAAGATTAAGATCGGCTAAATATTGTCCAAAGCTCCGCTCTACCAGATCTCTGGCTTGATCAAGCGTATGAGTTTGCAGCAAATTCATCACCATTCCATAGCTAGGTGCAAATTGACTAACTAACGGGTCGGCACTGGATGTGGCGAGATGAGCTGATTCTTTTGCGCCTTCAAATGGAGTTTGCACAGTGACAACATAGCCAACTTCATCCATACCACGCCGTCCTGCTCTGCCTGCCATTTGCAGAAACTCTGAAGCATTGAGCAACCGATGACCGCGATCGGTCCGTTTGGAAATGCTAGAAATTACTGTAGTTCGGGCTGGCATATTAATTCCTGCCGCTAAGGTTTCTGTCGCAAATACGACTTTAATCAAACCTTGTTGGAAGAGTTCTTCCACAAATCCTTTCCACGCTGGTAAAATTCCTGCATGGTGAGCGGCTATACCGCGATAGAGAGCATCAATATGCAGAGGTTTGCCAATGTCAGGATTAGCGGCGACAAAAGCATCAATTTGTGGCTTTAGTCTCAGCGCTTCAGTCGGATTAACTAAAGAAATATTACCTAAATCTGTGACTGATTTATCGCAACCTCGACGACTAAAGATGAAATAAATTGCAGGGAGCATATCTCTTTGTCGTAGATGTGAAATTACAGATCCAATCGTGGGGACAATTTTATGCCTTTCTTCTTTAGATGGTGGCTTGTTAGTAAGTGGCTTCAATCGAGGATTGATTTTCTGATTAGAACTATCAAGCAGTGGGAAAAAGCCTTTATTGTTACAAAAGGAATGTTCGAGAGGTACTGGGCGAAAATCGGAATAGATTAACTCAGTATCACCATGCACTTTGTGAATCCAATCAGTGAGTTGTTGGCTATTGGCAACAGTTGCCGAAAGCGCCACTAGCTGAACTTCCGCAGGACAATACACGATTGACTCTTCCCAAACTGTTCCTCTTTGGCGATCATTCATGTAGTGACATTCATCTAGTACCACTACTTCCACATCCATAAGCGATGTGCCAACTTCCCCGATGGGCGTGCCATAGAGCATATTCCGAAAAATCTCAGTTGTCATCACTAAGATTGGCGCTTCGCGATTTATCGATGTATCTCCTGTTAGCAATCCGACATTATCATCGCCAAACTGATGTCGAAAATCGCGTAATTTTTGATTAGATAGAGCCTTGAGGGGAGTCGTATAGAATACGCGTCGATTGCCAGCCAGAGCCGCATGAATCGCGTATTCACCGATTAAAGTTTTACCTGAACCTGTTGGCGCGCAAACAACGACCGACTTACCTGCTTGCAATGCAGCGATCGCATCTAGCTGGAACTGATCAAGTTGAAACGGATATAGTTCTTGTGGGTCTAATGCTTGCACGCACTTCTGCCTGAGTAAATATACTTAAATTTGACTGAGATTAAGCTAGTAAGGACAATTAAATACTGGCTTAATCTCTTATATTAACCTATTACTGAGGTTGCCATTTAAAATTGATAGCTGGTGCTGAAATAAATAGAAGCATCTTGGAGATTATTGCCACGATCTTATAAGTTTACAAATGGAATTGTTGCATCAATCCTAAAGATAAGACGCTCAATCGGTTCAATAATCACGCCTAGCCCTGCTGCGGTTAAGAAATTTTGAGATAACGAAGGTGTGGGATTATTGCTATGATTCCAAACTGCACCAAGATCGATAAAAGGAGCGACTTGCAAAAGCGATCGCCTAGGCTGTCGCGCATTGCCGTAAAACGAGCTTCAAGACTCGCACGCAGCCAATGCCCAAAGATGATTTGATGATGACACTCATACGATTAATTTATGACAGCTGTGGAAATATATTGTTTAATTCTGTTCTATAGCGATTTTTATAGCTAACAGGCTGGCTTTTCAATTTCAGAATTCATAACTTAAGCGAAAAACTATATCTTCATCTATCAAAATCAGTGTGTTTATTGACAGTTCAATTCCTATAATGCTTTCATCCCTCAATTTTTTTAAGCGTTAAGCGTTGGAGTTATTGGTGTCAGAGTCTTTATTTGATCAGGCAAGCGAACGGCTTGCTGATGCGATCGCCCATGTGCATATTTCTGAAGATGCGATTGAGCGTTTAAAATCGCCAAAAGCGAGTTTACAAGTTTCTATTCCAGTCCGTATGGATAATGGAAGCTTAAAAGTTTTTCAAGGTTATCGTGTGCGTTACAACGATTTGCGGGGACCCACTAAAGGAGGGATTCGCTTCCATCCAAGCGTATGTATGGATGAAGTTACCTCTTTAGCCTTTTGGATGACGTTTAAATGTGCGGCGGTAAACTTGCCATTTGGAGGTGCAAAAGGGGGCGTTGCTGTCGATCCTAAGCAGTTATCAAAATTTGAATTGGAACGCTTAAGTCGGGGATATATCGATGCGATCGCTGATTTTATGGGAGCAGATGTTGATATTCCTGCACCCGATGTCCAGACTAACTCGACGATTATGGGTTGGATGGTTGATCAGTACAGCACCATTCAGCGGCGGCTATGTCCTGCGGCGATTACAGGCAAACCGATCTCTATGGGTGGTAGCCTTGGGCGTGAATCAGCAACAGGGTTGGGTGCATTTTTTGCGATCGAGACACTGCTGCCATTACTAAAAATGCAGCGTGAGCAGACTACTGTAGCTGTCCAAGGGTTTGGGAATGTGGGTGCAGCGATCGCTGATCTACTCAGCAAAGCAGGTTATAAAGTAGTTGCAGTCAGTGATTCTAAAGGTGGGATTTATGCTAAACAAGGGCTAGATATACCGAGCATTATCAGTTACAAAAATTCGACTCGCACTTTTCAGGCAGTATATTGTCAAGATTCAGTTTGTAATATTGTCGAGCATGAAAGAATTACAAATGAGGAGTTGCTAAAACTAGATGTTGATATTCTCATCCCTGCGGCGCTGGAAAATCAAATCACCGAAAGCAATGCCCATGAGATCCGCGCTAAATATATTTTTGAGATCGCCAATGGTCCTGTCACTCCTGTTGCCGATGCGATTTTAGAAAAGAAAGGAATTATGGTTTTCCCTGATATTCTAGTCAATGCGGGTGGGGTCACCGTTAGCTATTTTGAATGGGTACAAAATCGGAGTGGCTTGTATTGGACTCTTGAAGAGGTAAACGATCGCCTTAAGCAAAGCATGGTGGCAGAAACGCTAAGGATTTGGAATATATCTCAACAAAAACAAATTTCGATGCGGACTGCTGCATATGTTCATGCGCTTACAAGACTAAGTGAAGCGATTGAGGCTAAAGGTACACGCGCTTACTATGTCCAGTAGGTTAACCTTCTATCCCAATCTGCAAGGGTTGGGATAGAGAAAATACAGGGTTGCATCTGCAAAGTCCATCAGGCGATCGCTGTACAATTAAGTTCGGAGACCTTTAACTTACTTACCTTCCTTCTTCTTTGTCACATTGCTGAAATATTCCTTAGCCTTAGTGAAAGCGTACTTCACCTTATCGCCAATAGTAGGTTCAGGCAGAACTGCAACTGTGACTTCTTCATCAGGAAATTCTTTCAGACGATAGCCATATTCCAAATTATCTTTGTACTTCCGCAAGATAGGATACAAACGGATTGCACCTTTCAATAACTCCGCTTCTTGTTGGAAAATGGCGCGACTAATTTGATTGCTGCGTTCCACTGCCATCGAACCCGCAGGAACCCATTCTTTCCCCTTGATGCGAATAAAAATATTGAACTCTGGCAACCCCTTGCCCTTCATCTCATCGTATTTACTAGCAGCCACCTCGCGCTTGTTTGATGCTTTCTTCTTTTTCTTGGGCTGACCCGAAACTTGTCCAAATCCAGATGCCTTAGTTTCAGACATTTACTTACCTTCTCAATGCTAAAAAAATTTCTTATATGATCAATGTTAGTTTAACGATCGCCTTAAAAGCACTCAAACGAGCAAAAATAAATCACTCAAGCGATCGCATCACAATATCACTTGCAAATAGTTACAAAAAAGCCGCCTGTAGGCGGCTCAAATTATTTACCCTTCTTTAAATTGGCTAGAGGGTGAATCTAAGTCAAAAAGTACTTGTAACATCTGCATGGCACGGCGGCGCGTCTCAATGTCTTGTTGAGCGCGTAACTGCACCATCGGATCATGCAAAATTTTATTAATGATGCCGCGAGTCATGCTCTCGATTACATCCTGATGCTTATCTGCAAAATCATTACCGAGGCGAGATAGCGCTTTTTCCATTTCTTGCTCGCGGATGATTTCCATTTTTTGGCGGAGCTTGCTGATTGTGGGGACAGTTTCTAGCGATCGCCACCAGCTATCAAACTCGGCGACACAACCTTCCAGCAAAATCTCGGCTTGCATTGCCATTTGACGACGACTTTCTTGATTCCCAGCAACTACTGCTTGCAAATCATCGACATTAAAAGCTCTGATATTTGGCAACTCTTTTACGTCGGAGCTGATGTTGCGGGGTACAGAAATGTCAATTAAGGTCAAACCAGTATGATTTGAGGCGATCGCTTCGAGATTTTTGCGATTAAGAATTACTTCTGTAGAAGCAGTGCTTGTAAATACAAGATCGGAAATTGCCACGCAATCTAACATTTGATCGAGCGGACGAATATCAAACATAGCGTCGCTAGTTTCAAATTCTTTTAGCATCGCCGCCGCCCGATCATGCGATCGGTTGACGATCGCAATTTTTTGCGCCCTTTTTGAGATTAGATGCTTCACCAGCAAGCGCGACATTTTGCCCGCGCCGACAATCGTAGTGTGCTTGTCTGATAAATTTCCTAACTTCATTTGAGCAAGTTCAACTGCCGCCGAGCTAATTGATACTGCGCCTGTACCAATTTCAGTTTCTGTCCGAACTCGCTTACCTGCTGACAAAGATTGTTTAAAAAGTTGGTTGAGAATACGTCCTGCGCCATTATATTGCTGTGCGAAGCGATGGGTATGCTTGACCTGTGCAAGAATTTGTCCTTCACCAAGCACGAGACTATCTAAGCCCGATGCAACTCGCATCAGGTGAGTCACGGCATCTTGACGAAGCAGAATAAACAGATAGCGACGTAGGAACTGTAGAGGTAGTTGGCTAAACTCTGAGAGAAATTGCATGATTTCACGAATGCCACCTTCGGATTCGCTAGTGACGACATATAACTCTAAACGGTTACAGGTGCTTAAGATTGCAGCTTCTTCAATATTCGGATAGCTCATCAGTTGAGCGATCGCAGCTTCCATGCGATCTTCAGTAATACTCAACTTTTCTCGTACTTCCACAGTCGCGGTTTTGTGACTCAAGCCAACAACTGCAATATTCATATCGTAAATGCGTTTCTTATTAGGAATTGGACTAGAAATTTTTTTCTTATTGGAAGAGCTTATCAGGAGATAGTTACCAGTGTAGTAGGTACTTATTACTCCTTAACGTTATCGTAATGTACAAAAAACAAGGAGCTTAAGCCCCTTGTCCCAAAGTTGAAGAGCTTTCGCTGTTAGCAGACTCTAAATAGTTAGCGAAGATTAATAACTGTAGGTTTATCGCTAGTCAAGTGAATAGTATCAACAAAACGAGCAGTCTTTGATTGAGTCGAAATTACCAAAGACTGGGTACGGCAACCGCCATTAAAGAAGCGGACACCTTCCATCAAAGTACCTGGGGTGATGCCACAACCAGCAAACAAGACATTTTTGCCACAAGCCAATTCGTTTGCATCATAGACTTTATCGCCGTCTTCGATACCCATTTCCTTGAGACGTGCCAAGTTACCTTCACGAGTCCACTTAGCGCTTTCAGGAGTATTAACTTCAGCAGGGTCATAAACTAGACGACCTTGGAAATGTCCGCCCAAGCAACGCATTGCTGCTGCTGAGATTACACCTTCAGGTGCTGCGCCAATACCCATGAGTGCATGAATATTTGTACCTGCAAAACCACAACAAATTGCAGCCGATACGTCACCATCGCTGATCAAACGTACACGTGCACCTGCTTCACGGATTTCTGCGATCAAGCCTTTGTGACGAGGACGATCCATAACCACAACTACCAATTCTTCAATCGCGCGATCTAAACATTCAGAAAGAATTTTTAAATTTTTGGTAGGTGAGTTACGAATATCTACATGACCTTTAGCCGCAGGTGGCGCAGCCAACTTGTCCATATAAAAGTCGGGTGCTTGGAATAAACCACCACGCTCAGAGATAGCAAGAACTGCCATTGAGCCATTTTGACCATAAGCAACTAGGTTAGTACCTTCGCAAGGGTCAACCGCGATGTCGATTTCTTGTAGTTCTTCGATTGTGCAGAATTCGGCAGCGTTTGCTTGGGTGCAGATACCAACTTCTTCGCCGATATATAGCATCGGTGCTTCGTCGCGCTCACCTTCGCCAATGACAATACGACCACGCATATGAATTTTGTTCATGCGTTCGCGCATAGCTTCAACTGCGGCTTCATCGGCTTCGTCTTTTTTGCCTAAGCCCATCCATTTAGAAGATGCGATCGCAGCTTGTTCAACGACCTCAATAATCTCAAGGCTGATAGTACTATCCATTCGTGGGGATCCTTATTTATTTAAATTTTATAACTATTAAGCTTTTACGATGCTCTAGAAATCTTCTAAAACACACAACAAACTTAGGTGAGTTGTGCCTTGCTACACAGCCTCGTAATTAAGTTTACAGGGCAGAAGGACAAATTAATACCCAGAAGTCAAAGGGGAGAGCTTTGCGATCGCCTCTTACTTTTAGGTTTTAAAGTTTGCTAACTTTGGTTAAGAACTGCTTAACGCTGTTACGATCTAACAGTGGGATTTTGTGTTCTACCCAACTTAACGTACTGCGTATAACTGCTATGCTGCCAGACCATTATGACCATTCTGTTTGTAATAATAGGATGATTAATAAATTTGATAATCACATTAATAATCACAATAATTTTGACAATCTAGATCTGGATATTGAAACTGACAAGCCACAAGAAGCTTGTGGCGTTTTTGGTGTATTGGCAGCGCAGGGGGATGTTGCTAATCTTGTCTATTTTGGACTTTATGCGTTACAACACCGTGGTCAGGAGTCAGCAGGGATAACTGTATATGACGATCAGGGTAAAACTCATACTCATAAGGCGATGGGGTTAGTTTCTCAAGTTTTTACAGAAACGATCTTGTCAGGGCTTAAAGGTTCTTTGGCAATTGGGCATAATCGCTATTCGACGACAGGCTCAAGTAAAGTTTGCAATGCTCAACCAATTGTCGTGAATACTCGATTGGGAGATTTTTCGCTGGCGCACAATGGCAACTTGGTAAATGCAACTGAGTTACGCGGTGAAATATCCGCTCAAGGTCATAATCTAGAGTCGTCTACTGATTCTGAGGGTATTGCTTTTGCGGTTTCTGAAGCAGTCGAGGATGGCAAAGATTGGCAAGAGGCGATCGTTACGGCTTTGCATCGCTGTAAAGGCGCTTTTAGTTTGGTGATGGCGAGTGCTAATGCGATCGTCGGTGCGAGAGATGCCTATGGTGTACGTCCTTTGGTAATCGGTAAAACGATTGATGGCTCGTATGTGTTGTCGTCAGAAACCTGTGGCTTAGATATCATCGGTGCTGAATATGTGCGCGAGGTTCGTCCTGGTGAACTAGTCACAATCACTATCGAAAATGGGATTCAATCTTTGCAATGGGCTGAGTCAAAGCCGAAGCTCTGTGTATTTGAAATGATCTATTTTGCGCGACCTGATAGTGTCGTGCATGAGGAAAGTCTTTATACTTATAGAATGCGGATTGGCGGCGAACTTGCCAAAGAAAGTTTTGTTGATGCCGATATTGTGATTGGTGTGCCAGATTCGGGTATACCTGCGGCGATCGGGTTTGCACGCGAGTCGGGCATTCCTTACGCCGAAGGTTTGATCAAAAATCGCTACGTGGGAAGAACTTTCATTCAGCCAACTCAAGCAATGCGCGAATCTGGGATAAAGATGAAACTCAATCCTCTTAAGGATGTTTTGCAGGGTAAACGCGTAATTGTGATCGATGATTCGATCGTAAGAGGAACGACGAGTCGTAAAATAGTAAGGGCATTGCGTGAGGCTGGGGCAACCGAAGTACATATGCGTATTTCTTCGCCGCCCGTTACTCATCCTTGTTTTTATGGTATCGATACAGACTCGCAAGATCATTTAATCGCTTCACATAATTCTGTAGATGCGATCGCTAAACAGATTGAAGTTGATTCGCTTGCATATCTTAGTCACGATGCAATGTTGCAAGCGACCCAGATTGATACCTCGCATTTTTGTACAGCTTGTTTTACAGGAGAGTATCCTATTGAAATTCCTGATAAACTCAAGCGCTCCAAACTTATGCTAGAAACTACTACACTATGACCAAAATACTCTTTCATCTCGCATTTCCAGTCAAAGATATTCCAAGTACCAAAGCTTTCTATATTGATGGACTGGGTTGTTTAGCAGGGCGTGCGTCAAGCGACTCGATGATTATGAGTTTGTATGGTCATCAGTTAGTCGCTCATGTGGATAATCATTATTCAGTTGATGAGCAACGTGGTATTTATCCCCGCCATTTCGGATTAGTTTTTTATTCTGAAAGTAACTGGATGGCTTTACTTGAAAAAGTCCATGATAAGCGTCTGAAATTTTATCAAAAGCCAAAAGTTCGCTTTGTTGATACACCCTTAGAACATCGTACTTTTTTCTTGTCTGATAATTCAGGCAACATCTTGGAGTTTAAACATTACAAGTTTGAGAATGCGATTTTCGGTGAGACTGATTTTCATGAAGTTGGTGATCCAGACTTTGCTCAACAAGTTCCTGTCTCTACATACAATTAAGTTTAAACAAAAAGAGATGACGCTAGCGCCATCTCTTTTTGTTCTTTTTATGCTTTTAGTTTCACCTTTTAGTTTTTTACGAAGCATTTGAAATTGCTTCCTTTTTTGGCGTTGGCGTGCCGAGCCACCTTTACCTTTATCATTTCTACCTTCTTTGCGTGGGGATTCCCAGCTTTTTAATCTTTGGCTCATATTATTTACACTGCTTTTTGGCAATAGATTATTACAGCAATTTACTTTCAAGCCTACGACAAATAATAATATAAAACCAGTTGCGGGGCTGCGCCCTGCGACCCTTGTCGTAGTGGGTTTGATCCACAACTACTGTAACTCAACATACGTTATATAAATGAAAATTACTATCGTTCTTTAGCATGATTTTGTGCTTTGAGAAAATACTTGTAAAGAAAAGATAATGATAAAAGGAACAAGTAAGAACAGAAGAGAAACTAAAGTACTTAATTAGACTATTTATGGATTTGATTGCTTCGTTATTTTTTCATTTTTTAATAACGTGTCTTGCGTAGATTAAGAGGCAAAGCTAAAACATATACGATTGTGAAGGAAAAATCTTGAAGATTTTAATAGTTGAAGATGATCGCATTTCTTCAGAAATGCTTTTGCAACTGCTAACCGAATCTAATTACACAATTGACTCTGCGTCTAATACTGAGACTGGATGGCAATACATAAAAACTTATATCTATGATTTGATCGTTCTAGATATCAGTTTGACTGATAGTGATGGTATCGATTTATGTACAAAGTTGCGAACCTTTGGCTACACTATCCCTGTGTTACTGCTCACTACGAAAGATCCAAACGAGCTTGTACTGGGTTTAGAGGCAGGGGCAGATAAACACCTAGTTAAGCCCTATAAATTTCAGGAATTAATGGCGCGGATCAAATCGCTATTACGCTGCTGTCGCGATCGCGATACTCTTTCTCACTATTTGACATGGGAAAAAATCCATCTCGATCTCAATACAAATGTAGTTACTTATGATCAGAAAAATTTGTGCTTAGCTCAAAAGGAATATGGGCTATTAGAAATTTTCCTCAGATACCCAAATCAAGTATTTAGCAATAGAGTTTTGTTAGATCGGGTGTGGTCGGCTAGCGAGGAGTCAAGCGAGAAGACTGTGACTACACATATTAAAGAGTTACGTCAGAAATTGAGGGCGGCGGGACTGAAGATCGATCCGATTGAGACATTGTATGGATTAGGGTATCGGCTTCAACCTGCACCTGTTAAATCTGTGGAGATACCTGCCCAGCTTTTAGTTACTAAGCCTTTACCTTCTGAAAAAACTTCATCACTGATAGACACAGCGCAAGTGCGAGAGGTGATGGCGCTTATGTCAAAGAAATTGATAGCTAAACTGCCCGACTCGATCGCTATGTTTCGTCAGTTGGCGAGTAATTTGCAAAATGGTCATTTAGCTGAAGATTTGCGATTTGACGGATATATGGAAGCGCATCGGTTAATTGGTTCGTTAGGTTCGTTAGGTTTTCTAGAAGCATCGAAAATCATGCGGCAGATCGAGCAAATGTTAAAAAGTGATTTTGCTCTGGCTCAGACCGATGCAGTGATGTTATTGAAACTAATCGTTGATTTAGAAACAAATAATTGTGAACTAGTTCCAAATGTAAAACCTGCTCAATCTCAATCCCAATCCTCATCTCAATTCCCATCTCATAATCTGCTATCGCCTTTGTTACTAATGGTGGACGATGATGCTGATTTTATGAGAGAGGTCGAATTAGAAGCAGAAACTTGGGAAATACGTGTGCAAACGGCTGGCGACCTTGTGACTGCTAAAGAAAAGATTGTCAACGAGCCGCCCGATGTGATTTTGCTAGATATTAGGTTTCTCAATACCATTGATAATGGACTGACTTTACTAAATGAACTAGCGCAACATAAACCAAAAATCCCCACCGTGATCGTTACTGCTGCGGCTAAATTGAGCGATCGCGTTATTGCCGTGCGTCAGGGTGGATGCTCATTTATTGAAAAACCTGCTTTAACTCAGGAGATATTCAACACGATATTACAAGTGCTGCAACAGCAGCGCGATCGCCCTAAGGTGATGATTGTCGATGACGATCCGATGAGTTTAGTAGTTTTGGAACTCTTACTGAATCGCTGGGACATAGAAGTTACCACTTTGCAAAATCCAAAACTGTTTTGGGATGTTTTAGAATCAACCTCTCCTGATTTGTTGATTTTGGATTGGAATATGCCCAAATATAGCGGTCTGGATCTGTGTCAAGCGGTGAGGATGGCTCCTTTATGGCACGATTTACCGATTATATTTGTGTCCTCTAATTGCGATCGCGAGACAATTCATCAATTGTTTGCTGCTGGCGCTGATGATTATCTGAGTAAGGCAAGTGTAGAGACAGATTTATATCCACGTATTTTCAATCGGATAGAACGCCGCCGTCAGTCACGACAGATTGCTGATTTTGATCGGCTGACAGGAGTTTATACCTATAGTCGAGGTATCCAAAGTTTAACCAAGCTTTTACAACTTGCCACGCGCAATCAGCAGACTCTGTGTGTAGCAATTTTAGATCTAGACTTGTTTAAGCTGGTTAACGATCGCTATGGACATAGTATGGGCGATGTTATTCTCAAGCAATTTGGGAAGCTATTGCGGCAATATTTTCGGAATGAGGATGTGACAATGCGTTGGGGTGGAGATGAGTTTGTGGTTAGTCTATATGGAGCCAATCTCCAGCAAAGTATCCAACGCCTCAACACGGTGTTAGAAACATGGCGAGAACAAAAAATCTTAACGATTGACAAAGAAACTGTGTCGATCACCTTTAGTGTGGGTGTGGCTGAGTATCCTCAAAACGGAACGAACTTAGAAATGTTATTTCGCAATATGAAAACGGCTCTATATCAAGCTAAGGCGGCGGGTCGAAATCAGATTATGGCAGCAGGTGAATTGCGACCAAAATAAGCTCTGAAACTAGCCCTAACAAAACTCTTTTGTATATTGCAAGCTGATGTCGAAATCGCTCAGACTCCTGTTGTATTGCTAACTTCTAAATTGGTAAATTTTTAGACTAGTAAATTTTTAGAATCGTAGCCACGATCATTATTTCTTATCCTAATTTTTGCTTTATATGTTCAGGATCTCTAAAGCCAATCGCGATCGCTTTGCCATCTTTCACAAATAAGGGACGCTTTAATAGCATCGTATCTTTTGCATAAGCTTCAATCCATTGAATATGCGACCACGTATCTTTTTCAGTACCAAGCGCTCGATAGGACTGCCCCGATGTATTTCGCATTGCTCTTTCCCCTAATGCATTTACCCATTCAGCGATCGCCGTTCTAGTCGGTGGATAGTCTTTAGTGTTGATAAATTCATAGGGTATTTCTTGTCTTTCTAACCAAGCGATCGCTTTTTTGCAAGTACCACAATTTGGGATTCCATAGACTTGAATAGACATAAATTCACTCGGATTAAGACTTATTGCTTTTTGATATAGCGCTATCTATGGTTATTGTAGCGACACATCAAAATAAAACTAAATTTGCATAAGTAGATTTTATGTATAGCTATCGTCAGTCTTGTTAGGAAACAAAACTAGAAGACGATTAGCGCCGCTACTCGCTTCTTGGGTTTTGGATTTGTCCTAATGCAAATGACGATAGCTATACCTATACAAAAGTTAAGGAAGGGCATTTTGTGCTCTTCCCTAATTAATTTGAAAATGGGAGTGAAGGGACTTGAACCCATACGACCTTACGGTCAACGGATTTTAAGTCCGTAGCGTCTACCATTCCGCCACACTCCCGAAAGGCTTTGCTATTCTAACCCACAATGGGTGAATTTAAAATCAAAATTTGATATTTAATTCAAAAACAATAACAATAAAGCCGAGCAGCGCTTTGCATCAACTCGGCTTTATATCAGGACAATAAATAGCTTAAGCTCTTAGTTAGTTGTTAAATTCTTAGATTTCTTCATCGTCCCATTTGTCTTGGGTATAACCAAGTTCAGTGGCGGCAGCTTGTTCTTCACTGGTAAGATCTTCCCAAAGTTTTTCAGCCGATTCTGGAAGATCGTCTTCTCCTTCCCAACTAGATTGAGTCCAGCCTAAGATGCCCCATAGTTTTTGATCTTCACTAGAGAGAGCATCCCATTCAGGAAAATCTAATTCATCAGCCCAATTTTCTTCATTCCAACCTAATTGAGTCCAAAGAGATTGCTCGGCACTGGTCAAATCTGACCAATCCAGCTCGCTCCAGAATTCATTAGGATCGCCAGTTACTTCACGAATAGTAGTCATAGAGTTTTTTGTGATTTTAAGTGTACTTAATAATAATCATAGTTTTTGGTCGAGATATGAGGCAACAGTCAAAATTTAACCTTACAATCAAACTAAGTAGTATACAAAAAAGTTTAGAAGTGCTGCTTCGCGGCACTTCTAAACTTTTTTATGGGTTTCGTGTCAGTGCAAAGCACTGTAAAGCTAATTTACACTTAAAGTGAATGATGGTTATACCGTGCTTAGCAGGTATAACTATTTTCGGGTAAAAAACGTTCTGCAATGGAACGGGCAAAATTGAATTAGAAAATTTCTAAGATTGGACTAGGAATATGAAATTTGTGGTTGCTTTTTTACTGCTATGGCTATTATTTGGCATCTTGGAATGGCGATTTCCCTTGCATAGAGAGCAGAAACATTTTCGGCATGGTTGGCTGACTGATGTAGTGCATTTCTTTTGCAATCACATTTTGATTAATGCAGGCACTTGTGCAGTTGCAATCTTGCTATATGTCTTTTTACATCGTTTTGTCTCGCCATCCCTACAACTAGCAATCAGAAGTCAGCCAGCGTTGTTGCAATTTATCGAAGCTTTTTTTATCGCTCAATTGGCTTTTTATTTCGTGCATCGATTGGCACATAAAGTGCCTTGGCTGTGGCGATTTCATGCAATTCACCATAGCAGTAAAGAGTTGGATTGGCTAGCTTCAGCAAGACTGCATCCAGTAGAAATGATAATTGTAAACACTGCGATTGGAATGCCGCTTCTTTTATTAGGATTTACTAAAGAAACCTTTGGTGCTTATCTTCTATTTGGGGCGATTTTGCCAATTTTCAACCATTCCAATACCAAATTTCGCTTCTCATTTTTAAATCGCATAATTGCTACGCCAGAGTTTCACCATTGGCATCACAGTAACGATCCAGCCGCTCGCGATCGCAACTTTTCGGGATTTCCAGTTATCGATCTCTTATTCAGGACTTATTATGTCCCCGATCGCGAAATGCCTGTAACCTACGGCGTAGATGAATATATTCCAAATAATTACTTGCAGCAGATGCTTTTTCCTTTTCGGCGATAGTTTTACTGAGAATAATTTAAGTTTTTTTAGTCTATTTTGATGTTGACTGTTTACCAAGACTTCGGTAATAAATTGTACCAACGATCGCAAAGAATAGGATGTAAGCGATCGCCTGAACTAAATAAAGTTTGTCGGTATAGCCAAATAGAGAACTTAGGATTACCCCAGGAAATTTTTCGGCGGGTAAAACTTTGCTGCTATTCCAGACCATTCCGCCAAGAATACAGGAGTGTTCTCGGGCAAAATGCTCGTAATAGAAACAAATTGCTTCAGACTTGCGATCGCTCTGAGAGAGAATCCGCAAGGCCGTATCAAAATGTCCAAGAGCAGAAATTACTAAGCCTGAGACAATTGATAAGAGCATGAAGCCCATAATTTTGAAGAAAGCGCGGATATTAATCTGAATACCAAATTTGAATAGAGCGATCGCAATCAATGTTGCGGCGGCTATTCCACTTACAGCTCCAAGTGCTGGCATAAATCCTTCTTGAAATTTTGCCGAGATAAATAAAACAATCTCAAAGCCTTCCCGTAAAATTGCAAATAAGATCAGTCCGAAAATTCCTAACCCAGCTTTTTTGCCTCTGTCTAATACATTTGCTAAAGAGCCTTCAATTTCACCTTTCATCGCCCGACTTTGTTTTGTCATCCAGAGCAACATCCATGTCAACATGACGATCGCAGCAACACTAAAAACACCTTCTAGCAATGGCTCAAGAATTGGTGATAACGAAGGATTACTAGTACCAACGCTCTGCATAAACCAATTAAATATGATGCCAACTATGGCACTTATCAAAATCCCCGCTCCAATTCCCGCAAATACCCATCGATTAAGATGCGATCGCTTTGCTCGTTTGATATATGCCATAACAATGCCGACCACTAAGGCGGCTTCAACACCTTCACGTAAAGTAATCACAAAAGTTGGAAAAGTTAAACTGAAGTCCATAGGATTTTAGATTGTAGTTAATAGAACAAAGAAGCGATGTGCAACGCACATCGCTTTGAATTTTTACGATTTTGTATAAACTTTGGCAGCGGCTTGTTCATTTCCTTTGATTAAAGCCGACATGTCAGCAACTGAAAGAACAGGCTTTTCAGGCGCGATCGCACTAGGATAAGCAGATTTAAGTTTGTCTAAACTGGCTGTAAATTGTTTATGAGCATCAGGATAATCTTTTTGCATCATCGCTGAAATGCCTTTGTATAATTGCTCAACATAGAGAGTGAACCCGCGTGAGTCTTGATATTCAATGATTTCTTTGATCTTATCATTAGAGATCGCTGCCATATATTCAGTACCCGCAGTATCAAGAATCGTATTAATTACTTGCAGCGCAAACTTGGGTGATTGACGTTGAGTTTCTGGAATCGTCGCGATCGCGTTATCAATATTAGCCATTGCTTCTTGATACTTAGTGGTTAGACTTGGATCACTAGGCTTGGATTTGACCAATTGTTGTAAATCCATTAACGACTGCTTAAATTCTTTGACATTACGCTCTTTGAGTTGATCTTCTACATCAGCATAAATCTCTTCGACTGGATGTTGAATGTGCGGAAGAGCTTGTTCTGGTTTTTGAAGGTCAAGTAATTCTTTTGCCACAATCATGTGACCTTTCATCAAGCCCAACTTAGTTAAATAATCAACATCCTTTGCTTCCCCTGTCAGTACCAAAGTTTCTATCCCAACCATATCTTTGATTTGTTCAAACTGGGGTGCGGTAACAACTTTCTTAGATACCAAGTCTTCAGTCTTTGTATATGGACGAGCTGCCTGAATCTTATTAGACAAACCTGCAATTCCTAACTTTGCTTCAATCTTATCTAGCTCTGACAAAATTGCTTCGTTGATATTAATTTTTACTTTACTATGACTTCCCATCGTGTCTTTTTGAGACTCGCTTTTAGACTCAAGCTTAGACACACTTGTCGCATTACTAACAGATTGGTTTTGACTTGTGGTAGGAGGTGTAGTACTACAAGCTGAAATTGCGATTGCCCCAACTAAAGAAAGTGCAAATAGCTTTATAAAAGCGTTGGTCTTGATTAATGCTTTAAATGATTTTTTTATGAAAAATATGATGGAAGACATAAAAGTAACTAAAAACAACTAAAAAATGACTACTTAATGCAACTAATATGCAATAAGTTACTTAGGTTTATTAGAACATAAACTTACTAATTATTCTCAATAAAATATTTAACAGACTTCAAATAGTAATGGTGGCGCGAAGCTCTGTCTTTACTATTTAGTTTTAGGCAACTACATCAAATAAACCCATACAACCTGCTTCAGCGATCGCATCTTGGTGCGGATGAAACATATATTTGCCAGTGAACCGATACTTCAACTCCAGAATATGACGCTCGGCAGTCCCCATCGTGATTACATCGGTTTCTTCAGTTGGAGTCATACTGCGCCCTGTGCGGTAAACCTGAAACATATTGGCATGGACATGAAAGGTGGCTACAGGGTCAAACTCAATCATATTAAGGACATACAAACGCAATAGCTGATTTTGTTGCACAACGATCGGTTGCTGCATATAAAAATGAGGCAGTCCATTAAAGGCGTACATTTCATTGCGCCCATCCCCATTAGTGTCATATCCCGCCATGATTAAAACGATCTCATCAGCAGGCGATCGCGGTGTTGGTGGATCGACAATAAACATGCCATACAAACCTTTACCAATATGACGGGTTACTGGTTCGATATGGCAATGATATAGATGCACTCCATAAGGCTTTGCGTCAAATTCATAAATAGTCGCCGCTCCATTGCGAATCGGTTTAATACCATCCATTTCTGAAGGATGTTCCCCATGAAAATGCAATGAGTGGGAATGTCCTGCTTGATTGGAAAAAGCAATCCGCACGCGATCGCCTTCGGTAGCTCTCAGCGTTGGACCTGGTACGCGATCATTAACATTCCAAGTAATAAAATCAGTCGCCGCATCTAACTTCACGGTCTTTGTTTTCGCAGTAAGTTCAAACTCACGCACCGTGCGCCCATTTTCTTGAGAGACTTTGCCATAATCAAATTCTCGTAAAGCCGCGATCGGATTTAGTCCACTAGTTTTAATCCTCTCCTGCGATGCGTCACTGAGTTTCATCGGCGGAATAACAATCTTTTTATCTGACTTATCTTGAGACTCCGAGAATCTTATAGGACTACAAGCAATCGCGCTCCCAATTATCCCCATTCCACCAAGTCCCAACTCTAATATTTTTCTGCGCTGCCGATCCATTAACTCTAGCTACTTGCAAATACTTCCTATTTATCTTAACCAATCTCACAAGATTTGCAATTTTAAAAGACGCTCTTGTAAGTAGTCGATATATACTGCCATTCCAATGCTTACGAATTTATGTAAAATCACTATGTTTACGATAATGGTTACTTCTAGACACCTAGAAGCGATTAAGCATAAGGAAATGGGGGAATTTGGTACGCATAATAGAGTCTATAAGTCTCGAATTAAGTCCTATAATTAGATTGTCTATCTCGTTATAGGACTTTTT
>JAYVVP010000306.1:0-9144 GCA_043786935.1 Pseudanabaena sp.
GCTCAATTACCATTGCGGATTATCTCATCTTTTAAAATCAATGGGACATGATGCAATCCATACCAAAGAATTAGCCCTCAAAAATACTACGCCAGACACAGAAATCAATACAATTTCACTACGAGAACAGAGAATCGTCATTACCAAAGATTCTGATTTTTGGGATTCATTTTATGTTAGTCAAGAACCTTATAAACTTCTGCTAGTGACCACAGGCAACATCAGCAACAGAGAATTAGAATCATTATTTGTTAAAAACTTAGAACAGCTAACCAGACTTTTTGAACAACATTCTTTAATCGAAATGAGTAAATATTCAGTTACAGTACATCAATAAAAAATGAAAATACTTTAAGGAGATAAACAACCATGCTCAAAAGTTATAAAGTTGCTATTGAAGGTGATCGCATTACATGGTTAGGCGCAAAGCCAAACTTACAGACAACTCGCGCCATTATTGTAATTACCGAAGAAAATAAACTACCAGTTACCCCAACTAAAAGACGCTCTCCATCAAAAGAGATCGCGGGTAAATGCAGAACATTAGGCGATATTATCAGCCCCATCGTTGATGAAGAGGATTGGGAATGCCTGAAATAATTATGCTAGATACTCATATAGTGTTGACAGCTTATTTTCTAAATATCCCGACCTAAAAGTCTGCTTCATGTAAATTGAAAAAACAATAGGAAAAAGGCGATCGCTTATGTTCTTTAAAAAACAATAGACAAAAAATATTAAAGAAATTCTCAAAAATTACTTACACAGTTTGAATCAAGAAAAAAGAGTGCAATGCACTCTTTTTTCTTATTTAGACAACTCCATTTTTCTTAAACCAAGCTAGTAATCGCTTCCAACCATCTTCCGCTTCTTTTTGGCGATAGGAGGGACGATAATCGGCATGGAAAGCGTGAGGTGCATCGGGATAAACCACGATCTCGGAATTGTTATTGCAACCTTTGAGGCGATCGCGCATTTGTTCGACCGTATCTAGAGGGATGCCCGTGTCCATGCCACCGTAAAGTCCCAGTACTGGTGCTTGTAAGTTTTTGGCAATATCAAGTGGATGTTTGGGTGTAAGTGGAGTAGAGTCGCCTACCAGTCTGCCATACCAAGCCACACCAGCTTTGACATTATAGTTATGCGCTGCATATAGCCATGTAATCCGACCGCCCCAGCAGAAGCCTGTAATACCGAGTTTTTGAATATTACCCTTCGCTGATTTTGCCGCCCAAGCTACAGTTGCATCGAGATCAGACAGCACCTGATCGTCAGGAACTTTATTAACAATAGGGCGGATCTGAGCAATGTCGGTCAGTTTGGTTACGTCACCTTGACGATAAAACATTTCAGGCGCGATCGCTAGATATCCTAATTTGGCTAAGCGGCGACAAACATCTTGGATATACGCATGAACGCCAAAAATTTCTTGAATCACTAAAATTACAGGAAAATCTTTTCCCGTTGTAGGCATCGCCCGATAGGCGGGAATTGTGCCATCACTTACAGGGATTTTGACTTCACCTGCAATGATGCCTTTACGATCAGTGGTAATTACTTTGGCGTAAATTGGCTGCACAGCAAGTGCAAAGCCAGCTGTAAGGCTGCTAACCGCAATAAACTCGCGTCTTGTCAGTTTTGTCACTCAAGTTGTCCTTCAAAAAATATAGGTGGAAATGAGTTTTGCTCACTGACATTATATTTTGTAACCTAAAACCAAAAATGAAAATCGGTGCAAAGCGCCAATTCTTATTTATTTACCAATTTGAACAGGAGTTTTGATATTCTGGATATCATAGATAGCTGGCTCAAGCAGAGAAACTCCAGTCATTTCGGCAGGTTGAGGGATATTAAGAATTTCCAAAATCGTGGGTGCAATGTCAGCCAAACGACCACCTGTAGATTTTAGGTTGGCATCCGCACCATGACCATGAATTTTGCAGCCTTCACCTTCCACCAAAATAAATGGCACAGGATTACTAGAATGGGCTGTCCAAGGATTGCCATGCTCATCCCACATATATTCAGCATTACCGTGATCGGCGGTAATCAAGGCAGTCCCACCAGCTCTGGCGATACTTGACAACAAATTACCTAGGCATTTATCAACATGTTCTAACGCTTTAATTGTGGCTTCAAAGTTGCCCGTATGTCCTACCATGTCAGGATTAGCATAGTTAATCACGATTAACGAGTAAATACGCTTAGCGATCGCTTCTGCGGCAATTCTGGTCACCTCAGTCGCGGACATTTCTGGTTCTTGATCGTAGGTAGATACGCGCGGACTATTGACCAAAACCCGATCATCGCCTTCACTGGGTTCTTCTAGACCGCCATCAAAGAAATAGGTGACATGGGCGTATTTTTCAGTTTCTGCCAAGCGTAACTGCTTATGTCCATGACTTGCGACTACTGGCCCAAGCAAATTTGACAAGTTTTGAGGTGTAAAGGCAACAGGTACGGGTAGCGAACTGTCGTACTGCGTAAATGTGGCATAAGTAATCGGTTCAATGCGATCGCGTTCAAACCCAGTAAAGTTTTCCGCAACTATGGCTTGGGTAATCTCGCGGGAACGATCAGGACGGAAGTTAAAGCAAATTACCCCATCGCCAGCCGCGATCGCGCCATGAGCAATTCTAGTTGGCGGCAAAAATTCGTCAGTAACTTTTTCTTTATAGGCTGCTTCAAGGACATCAGCCGCCGAAGTCAGCTCCGTTGTGATTTGGTCATTGGTAAAGACTTCGTATGCTTTCTGCACACGATCCCAGCGCTTATCGCGATCCATGACAAAATAACGACCACTAATTGTGACAATACGACCAGTGCCAATTTTGTTTATATACGCTTGTAAAAAATTGACAAAATTAATCCCAGAATGTGACAACGTGTCGCGTCCATCTGTAACTACATGAATACAGACATCTTGAACTCCCTGAGATTTAGCTAAATCTAGTAATCCCAACAAATGATCTATATGTGAATGTACGCCGCCATCAGAGCAAAGCCCTAAAAGATGCAATTTGCTGTTATTTACTTTAACTTTTTCGCAAACTGCAACTAGAGCAGGATTTGATAACAATGAGCCGTCATCTATGGCATCAGAAATTCTAACTAATTCTTGGGGAACGACCCGACCTGCGCCAATATTTAAATGTCCAACTTCTGAGTTGCCCATTTGACCTCTTGGTAAGCCAACATCTTTGCCAGAGGCTTGGAGGAGAGTTTTAGGGTAAGTACTCCACAGACTATCCATGACAGGAGTGTTTGCTGCGGCGATCGCATTGCCCTCAGTTTCTTCTCTATATCCCCAGCCGTCTAAAATGATCAGAACCAGTGGAGAAACAGACCCCGTTTGCATAAAAGATAGTTCCTTATTAAATACACGTTCACTCCTCGCTAGGCAATCATACCATCAGAGCCAATCTACGGATTATCTTAACAATACTTGGCAATCACTAAGAGTGCAATATATATAAAGCTTTTGTAAAACCTGAAGCTCGTAGTACGAGCTTCTTGAATCCAAAAATAATCCTAAGCAATTTAAGTTAAGCAATTCTAGTTTTGATTATAGCAATCGCTATAGGGAATGTATGATAAATAGGCTGTACTGCTTTGACTAAAACTAAGTTATTGAGCAACACAGGCAAAAAATCTTTCAGGCTTAATTTTAAAGTTTTCCTAACGAATGGCGTTAATAGTTCAGAAATATGGTGGCTCATCTGTAGCCAATGCTGATCGCATTAAATCAGTATGTGATCGAATCAAGCGGACAGTTGATGCTGGTAATCAAGTCATAGTCGTGGTTTCAGCGATGGGAAAAACCACTGATGGTCTGGTAGCCCTTGCCGAATCAGTTTCCGCAACTCATGCACAGACGCTTGCCGAAATTGTCGCTAAAGAGCGCGAGATCGATCTGCTTTTGGCTACAGGGGAACAAGTGACGATCGCATTGCTTAGCATGGCTTTGCAAACAGCGGGACAACCTGCGATCGCGATGAATGGCTCTCAAGTTCGCGTAGTCACCGAACCAAATCACACTTGCGCCCGAATTTTATATATTGAACCCGAAAATATTCAAGCAGCCCTTGATCTTGGCAAAGTGGCTGTGATTGCAGGATTTCAAGGTGTGGCAATTAATCGCACAACAGACTTACCAAGTACTGAAATTACGACCTTAGGGCGCGGCGGTTCTGACACCTCGGCGGTGGCGATCGCAGCGGCGCTCAATGCGGATATCTGCGAAATTTATACTGATGTGCCAGGCATCTTGACTACCGATCCGCGCATTGTCCCGAAAGCGCAAATGCTTGCCGAAATTACTTGCGATGAAATGCTAGAACTGGCAAGTCTGGGCGCAAAAGTTTTGCATCCACGATCTGTAGAAATTGCTCGTAACTTTGGCGTAAAGATATGTGTGCGCTCAAGTTGGCTTGATGATGCAGGCACGGTGATAACTTCGTCACGAATTGGTACTGGCAATCTTAAAGCGTTGGAAGTTAACCGCTTTGTCGAAGCTGTATCGATTGATTACGATCAAGTCAAAATTGCCCTTTTACAAGTTCCTGATCGTCCTGGGATCGCTTCGCAGTTATTTAAAACGCTTGCTGAACAGGGGATCAACATTGACTTGATCATTCAAGCTGTGCAAGAGACTGAAGGCGTAAATGATATTGCCTTCACGATTCGTCAAGATCAAGCGCAATTAGCGGAAGTATTCACCCGTAATCTTGAGTTGGGTGCAAGCTCGGTCACTGTTGAGGCAAATGTCGCCAAAATCAGCATTATTGGTGTGGGGATGATTGGTCGAGCTGGGGTTGCCGCGCAAATGTTTTCTGCACTAGCGGCAACAGGGATCAATATTCAAATGATTTCAACTTCTGAAATTAAAATTAGTTGTGTAATTGCTGCAACTGATGGGGAAGCCGCGATCAAAGCTCTGCAAGAAACCTTTGATGTACCGTTGCAATTGCATCTATCCGACACAGTTATAACTGAAAATAATGCGAAAAGTCCGCCAGTGCGTGGTGTAGCTTTAGACCGCAACCGCGCCAGAATTGCTGTTCAACAAGTACCAGATCGCCCTGGCATGGCGGCGAAAATTTTTGAGCAATTGTCTGCCCAAAATATTAGTTTAGATATGATTGTGCAGTCACAATCTGCTCACGGTGTTAATGAAATTGCTTTTACGGTGGCGATCGCTGACATGGCTAAAGCTGAAACTGCACTCAATCAGATGGCGACAATTTTGGGTTATGGTGACGTATCGTGTGATCCTGATATTAGTAAAGTCAGCATCGTTGGTTCGGGTATGATCCATCAATCAGGAATTGCCGCGCGAATGTTTAGCGTCCTTGCAAATTCAGGTATTAATATTGAGATGATTGCTACATCCGAGATTAAAGTTAGCTGTATGGTGCGTGATAGCCAAGCTGAACAAGCGCTTAAACTCATTCATCAAGAATTTAACCTGTCAGGCGATCGCGCGATTGAGGTTCCCAGTGCGCTGAAAAGTTAGGATCTACAGCGTTGTCTGCTCCATCTCCTAAAATCCTCTAAGCAAGCTTTAAGATAAATAAGTATCCCGCGAGCATTTTTATGTCATCTGATAATTCTAGCGATCGCCCCAGCAATCTTCCATCCGATCCCAAGCAAGTGCCGCCTGTGCCAGAAAAAGTACAAGAACGTTCCATCAAAGCATTCTTAGCTGACAACCTGCCGACTGTCACAGTAGCCATCCTGTTAGCGGTGGGTATGCGAATATTTGTGGCTGAGCCACGCTATATCCCTTCTAGCTCAATGGAGCCAACTTTATTAATCGATGATCGCCTAATTATCGATAAATTATCTTTTCGTTGGCGCAAACCTGAACGCGGCGAAATCGTTGTGTTCAATCCGCCAAATAATCCTGTCGTCCCTGATGCTACTAAGGTATACATCAAACGTGTGATTGGCTTACCTGGCGATCAAATTAGTATTCGTGATGGCAAAGTGTTTATAAATAATGCACCGTTAAATGAGCCATACATTGCATCACCACCAAACTACACTTTACCCACTCAAGATGATGCTCTCTGCCCTAACTGCTTTCGCCCTAATAATGTTCAAGTAGGTAAAGATTATCCATTTTTTACTGTACCAAATGGTAAATATTGGGTAATGGGCGATAATCGCAATAACAGTTTGGACTCCCATGCGTGGGGATTTATGCCAGAAGAGAATCTCGTTGGTCGAGCGATGTTTCGCTACTGGCCATTTGATAATCGCGCTGGTAACTTAAACGTTCCCAAATATAATCAGTAGTTTCTCACCCTAGCCGTCTTCAGCAAGAGAGGGAGCAAACAACAAGTACAAATAAATACAAGTAAATATTGATTTCATGTCTACAGAAACTAAGTTCGATCCGCAAGTTCCCGCCAAACCTTGGTGGCAACAACATGGTGAAACTATTCGGATTTTTGTTGTTGCCCTTGCGATCGCCTTCTTTCTCAGAGCCTTTATCGTCGAGCCGCGCTTTATTCCGTCTGGTTCAATGGAGCCAACTTTGCAAGTAGGCGATC
Source organism: Pseudanabaena sp. (assembly GCA_043786935.1). Lineage (GTDB taxonomy): Bacteria > Cyanobacteriota > Cyanobacteriia > Pseudanabaenales > Pseudanabaenaceae > Pseudanabaena. The sequence goes on from JAYVVP010000306.1 coordinate 6,558, forward strand.
GTATCTTAGTTGATAAGATATCGCAACAATGGCAAGAACCACAACGCGGCGACATTCTAATATTTTATCCACCAAAATCTCCTGCGATCGATGATACGAGTAAGGCATACATTAAGCGCTTAATTGGCATTGAAGGCGATCGCATCGCCGTGCAAGATGGCAAAGTTTATCGTAACGGCGAAGCTCTAAATGAAACTTATATTGCGGAAGTTCCCAACTATAGAATGCGTGAGATAACTGTTCCCCAAGGCTATTACTGGATGATGGGTGACAACCGCAATTACAGTAATGATTCTCACATTTGGGGCTTTTTGCCAAAAGGGAATGTCATCGGTAAAGCGACTATTAGGTTTTTTCCTTTTGGCGATCGCTTAGGTACAATTACATCAAATCGATAAGCGATCGCTTAGAAATCCCAACTTACAATAATAGCGATCGCCTCAGAAAATAAATTGTTAATACGATCGCCTAGAAATCACGACTCACAGTAATAGCGATCGCCCCCTCAAAAAAATCAAATAGCGATCGCATTCCCAATACCCCAAATTTATATATCTAAACTTGAACTAACTGCTGATTGTTTATAGATGAACGAGGTTGAATCGTTTTTTGAATTTCTTCTCCTGCCAACTCCTCGGCTAGGTGTAACTCGTAAGCTTTTTGCAAATTAAGCCATAGTTCTGCACCAGTGCCAAACCATCGTCCTAGACGTAATGCAGTATCAGCCGTGATTCCTCTTTATCCTTTGAGAATTTGCGTAATCCGATTTGTGGGTATATGTAGAGATCGCGCTAATTCTGATGCACTAATTCCAAGTTCTTCTAGTTCATCTGCTAAGATTTCGCCAGCGTGAATTGCAGGTCTTGCCATAGTTGTTTTCTCCTTTAGTGATAATCGATAATTTCAGCAACCCATTGTTCTGCCCCATAAATCAAGACTTACAGTAATAGCGATCATATTCCATTACCTTAAATTTAGTCTTCAATAAATCCTAGAATTTGAAAGCATTGAAATGGCATACTGTGAATACAGTTAGGTATTCTTATTTGCTGCTTTATCCACTGCGAACTAAATTTTATAAAATGATCTGTTGAATCAGTACGCCTTATTTTTCTCTGCCCATTAGGAACATTTCCAGTTTCACAAGTTCTAATAATACATGCTTCAAATGCAGACCATATCAAGCTAAGTCCAATATGTCCATGACATATCCATCTCAATGTTTGAATATCACATCCTTGCGTAGTAACCAAGTATGAATTCAATGACTCAAGAAGGGATTGACGACGAGAATCATCCAGTCTTTTTTTTGAAGAAAGGATGTTACTCCATTTATCTAGACTAAATTGAATATCATTACCAGTAAACTCAAAAGCTGAAGAGTCCAAAGAAGATTCAACTAACTTAATCAAATCATTATCTCTCGCCGCCAATGAAATAGAACATGCGATATTAATTATTCTATTAAAGTTAGGTTCAAATATTTTAAGAGAATTTTGAACTGAATAGTTTGGACTTATACCAAGGTTTCTTAATTCATCGCGTAAGATGGAGAACTCAAAAAGATAGTTTTCAACCGAATGACCACGAGACCAAATCAATCGACCTATTGTTCTATGAGTTGTTAGCTGATCTTGAATATACTCATCAATATTGAATGCTCGAAATTCTCTGTCTACAAAGCCGAGTAGTAACCCTGTGAATTCAATAATACTATCAGCACTTTGACAGATATATTCAACCTTTTCACGATTTCCCAACACACTATCTTCTGGCGATTTGATCATTGCAGCAGTATCAATTTCGATACATGAAAGCTGTTCCAATCTCTCCAATTCATCCGTACCTAACATTTGAATTAGTTCATCTTTAATTAATTGAAAGAATATACTATCGTCACTTCCTTCTACCAAAAGAACAGGCAAATCTGACATCTCACGCTCGATCAGATATTCCTCAACAGTAAACGTCGCACTGTCAGGAACTACGGTATTATTACTCATATCTCTAAAATTTTACTATTCTTCAATGTCAATATACAGATCTTCTAAATCATCCAGCAACTCGATCTGGGAGGCATTAAATTGCGAAGTTTGACTTGACTTAAGTTCAATCATTCTATCTCGATATTTCGCTCCCACAATAGGTGAATGAGTACACACAATTAACTGCTTAGATGGCATTTGTCTCACCATTTCTGGTAATAACTTTCTCTGCCAATCAACGTTGAGAGAAATTTCAGGTTCATCAACTAACACTACATCCTGTTGACTCATTCTCGTAGTTGCATAGATTAGTGTTACTATTTGCCGCTCACCCGAAGATAGAGATTGACTCATGCTCATTGGGCGAGAATTTTCACCCTCAAATTGCACAACAATAGAAGGGGATCTAGTTCTTCTCTGAAACTGCCCTCTTGGTGATGAATCGATCTGACTAATCTTGAGATTTTTATTCTCCAAAAATATGTTCACAGATTTTAAGTATCTCTCAACCTCGGAAAAAGATGCTTCCTGAACAGTAACAATTTTATGGAGTGCTTCTTTATATGCAGTAAGGACTAAACTCGCAATACGTTTACTATCTG
>JAYVVP010000307.1:0-3208 GCA_043786935.1 Pseudanabaena sp.
GCAGTTGTTGATCAAACCCATTACGACAAGGGTCGCAGGGCGAAGCCCCGCAAAGGGTTTTATATTATTATTTGTGGTAGGTTTGAAAGCAAATTGCTGTAAATCTGTCCTATTGAAAACTGTCAATCAAACAGCGATCAACATCGTTAGTCAATGCTGCTACTTTTCTGAAACTATGAAACTTGCTAACCAGACTGACGCAGAAATATTGCAAGCTTGGCGATCAGGAAGCAGTCAAGCTTTTGATATCTTTTACGATCGATATGGTGAGTTGGTTTACCGTTTATCTTTGAGGATTTTGAACAGTTCCCAAGAAGCTGAGGACTTGACTCAAGAAATTTTTATTTTGCTCAGCCGCAATACCACCTATGACAGTAAGCGGGGAGCGATCGCGACTTTTTTGACAGTCTTGACCCGATCACGAGCCATCGACCGCCTCCGAAAAACGCGATCGCAACAGCAGCATCTCCAAAAATGGGAACAGAGCATTTCTTTAGAACATGAACCCATCAACTCATCGCTCATGGAAAATGCGTCACTTGCCGAGCGTTCAGAAAAAGTAAAATCAGCTTTGGCTAACCTGCCTGACAAGCATCGCCAAGTTTTAGAAATGGCATATTTTGATGGACTCAGCCAAACTGAAATCGCTAAAGCTCTGAATACACCGTTGGGAACTGTAAAGTCATGGGCGCGAAATGGATTGATTCGATTGAGAGAAAGTTTACAGGATTCGCTGGAGTGAAACTAAAGTAATCATGGCAAAACAAAATTATCCAGAAAATTGGGAAGAACTATTAGCAGGTTATGTTTTAGGGGATTTGGAACCTGAAGAAGTGACAACAATGCATCAACTGATTGCTGAACATCCAGAAATAATTAAAGAGATTGATCGCTTACAAGAAACGTTAGCTCTGCTTCCGCTCGGATTAAATGAAAGTTATCCCGATAGCGATCTGCGCGATCGCATTGCTGCGATCGCTATTCCTCAATTAGTTGACACTCCTTTAATCAATTCATTAGAGCCATTAACAACAAAAACTAAGCGATCGCCACACCAAAGGAATTTCTGGAAATTGGTATCCATAGGATTGGGAAGTATCAGTATGATCGCCATAGTTGCCCTAGGCTTCGATAGCTACCAAATGCGCCAACAAATCGCCACTAATCAAATAGAATTACAAAAATATCGCCAAGCGATCGCGCTACTACAAGGTTCTGATAATCGGATGATTTCGCTCAAGGGTATGGGTTCAACTCCTGCAGCAACAGGCAGTGTAATGATCGCACCAACTGAAAAAACCGCGATGATCAGTATTCAAAATCTGAGGCAAATTCCCCAAGAAAATAGTTATCGACTTTGGGCGATCGTGGACGGCAAAAAGATCGATTCTGCTCAGTTCCGCCCCGATGAAGAAGGCAAAGTCTTTGTGAAAGTGTCATTAGGTAGCGCTCTCAAACAATCTACGACTGTAATTATTACAATTGAACCAAATAAAGAGCCAAATAAAAATATGTCAGAACCAACAGGCGAAATGGTGATGAAAGGAGAAGTTTAGCTCTAGAGTAAGGTCTTAGGGCTACGCCCTGTAATTGGTTTTATATTTTTATTTGTAGCAGATTTGAAAGCAAATTGCAGTTAAGTTGAGTTATGCAAAATTTTCAGAAAAAACAATAGACCGATTGCGTCCTCCGTGTTTAGCGCGATAAAGTGCCATATCTGCTTGCTTAATAAGTATCGTAGACTTTTGTGCGAAACATGGTAATAGACAGGTAGTACCTAGACTAATCGTAACTATATCGCTGATGTCAGAATTTTGGTGAGAAATGTTCAATTCTAAAACAGCCTTACGAATCTGTTCTGCAACAATAATTGCTCCATCTAAATCTGTATTAGGCAGAACTATAACAAACTCTTCGCCTCCATAGCGAGCAACCAAATCCGCAGGACGACATAAAGTTTGATTTACCTTTTGGGCGATCGCACTCAAACAATCATCTCCAACTTGATGCCCATAGCAATCGTTGTAGCGTTTAAAATAGTCAATATCAAATAATATTAGAGATAGAGGTTGCTGTTCGCGACAAAGTCTCTCCCATTCAAATTCAAGGCGATTATTAAAACATCGGCGATTAGCAATTTGGGTTAATCCATCAATATTGACTAGTTTTTCTAATTCTAGATTTGCCATTCTGAGAAGAGCTTCAGCATACTGCATGTCAGATTCTGCTTTTTTGCGATCGCTAATTTCGATCACCACAAATCCTACACAAGTTGGAACATTGTTAATATCAAAGATCGGGAAGTAAGAAGCGAGCCAAGTCTGTGTACCTTCTGTTTGATTGAGGGAAATGGTGCTAATTTCTTTATTTAGCAAAGGTTTTCCTGTCTCTAAGACCTCACAAAAAAAATCTTTTACATAAAGACTTAGAGAGGGAAGTATCTCTTGAATAGTTCTTCCTAAATGCTCTCTAATGGAAGTTTTATTTATGTCGGCAAGGACTTGATTGACTCGCTCGTATCGCAACTGGCTATCAACTATGCCCATGCCGATCGGTGCAGACGAAAAAAATCCATTGATTTGAGCTTCACTTTGCTGTAATTTTGCAGTTCTTTCGATTACTTTGGCTTCGAGATATTCCAGCGTTTGTTTTAACGATAATTGAGCTTCTGTTCGCTCATTAATTACGGCTGAGATGATCAGTGATGTTAACGAAAACACTGCTGTAAAAGATTGCAATAGTAATAATGATTCACTAGGAGAACCTTTTGCATAAGGTCCATAACCCTGCGCTGTAGAAAAAATAGCAATTAAAGAAACTACACTCACCAATAAACTGGCAAAAAAACTGCCGTAGCGAAAAACTGTCCAGAGCAGAATTGGTAAAAACATATACGCTACTGGATAGCTTTGTAAAAAGGCAACCCAGCTAACGAATACAGACAACCACAGTACTAATCCTATTTCCAATAAATTAGGTTGGAGATCTTTTTGAAAGTAGTTTCTCCATAGCAATATTGTTGGTGTGAAGATTAAATGAGAAAGTGCACTTGCTAACCACCATGTCACCCAACTAATGCCATAACTATGCCACGAAATTATTCCAGTTAAATATAAGCTCGTAATCCCAAATGTTGCCGATACAGTGGGTGAAAAAATTGCCGCAGCAATACATAAAGACATTTTTAATCATGTTAGTACAGTTATTT
>JAYVVP010000308.1:0-8971 GCA_043786935.1 Pseudanabaena sp.
CTAAAAATAGCCTCGCTAACAGCGACAGACCGATAAAAAATTTGGAGTTTTATGTCTTCTTCTGCGCTTAGTTTTTCCGCTTTGGGCTTATCTGATCAAATTGTCCGTGCAGTGACAGCACGCGGTTATACCCAACCCACACCAATTCAGTCCCAAGCAATCCCAATTGTCCTCTCAGGTCGAGATTTACTGGCTGGTGCTCAAACTGGGACAGGCAAAACCGCAGGATTTACGCTGCCAATTTTGCACCAACTATCCAATAAAGTTGTTAAAAGATCTGCGACTGGAAAAATCCCCATTCGTGCGCTGATCTTGACTCCTACCCGCGAACTTGCAGCTCAAGTCGAAGAAAGCGTGCGGATGTATGGACGGCACTTGCCACTAACCTCAATGGTGATTTATGGCGGAGTTAATATTAATCCGCAAATCAACCGTCTCAGAGGTGGTGTAGAAATTTTGGTAGCAACCCCTGGGCGGTTATTAGACCACGTACAGCAGGGCAGATTAGACCTATCACAGGTTGAGATATTGGTACTAGATGAAGCTGATCGCATGTTAGATATGGGCTTTATTCGTGACATTAGACGGATTCTTGCATTATTGCCAAAACAGCGCCAAAATCTCTTGTTTTCAGCGACTTTCTCTAATGAGATTAAATCGTTTGCGAGTACCTTGCTAAATCAACCTGTGATGGTTGAAGTCGCTGGTCAAAATGCGACCGCTGATTTAGTTACTCAAAGAATTTTTCCAGTTGACCGCAATCGTAAACAAGAATTGCTCACCCATTTGATCAAGACTAATAACTGGTATCAAGTATTGGTCTTCACGCGGACAAAACATGGAGCCGATCGCCTTGTCAAGCAACTACATCAAGATGACATTGTGGCGATGGCGATTCATGGAAATAAAAGCCAAGCCGCCCGTACTCGTGCTCTTGGTAAGTTTAAAGACGGCAGTTTACAGGTATTAGTCGCAACTGATATTGCAGCGCGAGGCTTAGATATTAGTGAACTGCCTCATGTCGTTAACTATGAGCTACCAAATGTGCCAGAAGACTATGTGCATCGAATTGGACGTACAGGACGCGCTGGCTCTTCGGGAGAGGCAATCTCGCTGGTATGCGTAGATGAGCGCAAGTTCTTGTCAGATATTGAGAAGTTGATCAAGCGATCGCTACCTCAAGAAATCATTGCTGGCTTTGATCCCGACCCGCATGCTAAACCAGAGCCAATCCAAGTTGGAAGACAACAGAAGCACCAACCTTCTAGACGAGGACAGAGAGATAATAATCCTGCAAAACCATTGACAATGTCAGCACCAAGCAAATCCCCCAGCCAATCACCAAGTAAACCGCAAAAAAAACAAGCTGGTAGAAGTACTACGGTTCAGCTACCAAGATCGGAACGAGCAGACTCTCCGCAAATCCGAAATCGTTAGACTTTATTACCCGAAATCGTTAGGTTTTGTTAAAAGCGTTGCGTTGCAATATTTTTAACAAAATCTTGAGTTTTAACTCGGTACAAATTGCTGTAGAGCGATTGCTATACTATATAAGTCTTAATGAAGACTGATTAAACATATGGATCGTATATGGGAATGCATCTTTATCTTGAATTGCTCGAATTGATAGAAACCTCGATTCAGCAATTGCACGAACTAGAGCATATTGCCGCATCGCCCGTATTGTCTTCTGTCGAAATTGAAACAAGAAATCTAAATCTAGAAGATGCTGTCAATGTTTTGCGGTCTAGCTTGATAGAACTAGAAGTTGGTCAGCGATCGCTAGGGGGCAAACTAGATCGATATCGTGAACTTTTTGATTTTGCGCCCGATGGCTATTTTGTTACCGATGCTAATGGGGATATCACCGAAGCAAATCGCGCCGCCACTTTAATGTTTAGTTCAAACCCAGTCGGCAAAAATCTAGAAAACTTTGTCTATCCTTCTTACAAAGAGCAATTTCAAAGACTGATCGGGCAGCTTCAAAGAGGACAAAATATTAAAAGTTTGGACTTTCGGATGCAGTTTTCAACAGGACAACCTTTTGATGCTAGTTTCACAATCATCAGCATTCGTACACCGATAGATGGAAGAGTGACGGGAATGCGTTGGTGGATTCAAGATATCACCCAACGCAAACAAGAAGCTGATAAATTGCATCAGTCGCATCAGCGCTTAGAGATTCGAGTTGCGGAAATGAATGCCAAGCTCAATCTCATGGATCGTCAAATTCGAGTAGAGAGAGAAGAACAACGGCGCATTTCACGCAATCTTAATCGTAATGAAGCAAAACTGCGGGCGATGATGCAGCACTCCTCCGATATTGTAAATATTCTTGATATTGACACTACGATTCACTATTGTAGCCCCGCCCTCTTTAAAACTTTAGGCTATATGCCTGAAGATGTAATCGGTAAGAAGTTTATCAAGTTTATCCATCTTGAAGACTTGCCAGTATTTCAAAATTTTCTTGCTCAATCAGTAGATACTCTATCTCTATCCACGCCGATTGTGATGCGTCATCAACATATTAATGGCGATTGGATTTATCTAGAATCAGTGTGTTGCAATCTTTTGCAAGATCCTAATGTACAAGGATTGGTGATTAACTCCCGTGATATTACCGAACGGAAGCGCACTGAGGAGGCTTTGCATGATAGCGAACTACGGTTAGCCGCGATCGCCTCTAGTATGCCCGCTACTCTTTATCGCTTAGCGATGACCCCCGAAGGGAAAATATCGATGCCATTTATCAGCGATGGACTTACCGATCTAGTCGGTATTTCGCCCAAACAGGTCATCTCTTCTCCCTATCAACTATTGGATCTAATTCATCCTGAAGATCTCGATCAATTTAAAGCATTAATTAAAGCTGGTTTTGATAAACTTGCCACTTTCCGTCATGAGTTTCGGATTATTGCTATCTCTGGTGAAGTAAAGTGGGTGCAAAATATCACTCGTTATTATTACACTGATTCAGGAAAGGTGATTGCTGATGGAGTCTGTATTGATATTAGTGAAAGAGGAGAAGCGGAATCTAATCTTCAGCGCACTAATGAACTATTACGAGCAGTGATCAAGGCTGTACCTGTCGCGATCGACATTATTAGCCCTGATGGAAAAGTTTTGTTATGGAACAAGTCAGCAGAACAACTATTTGCATGGAATACTTCGGCAATTGTCGGTTATCCAGCACCAATTATTCCAGAATCTCAAGCTTTAGAATTACAAACTGCAATCTCCGAGACTTTGGCAGGCAGACCACTCGACAGCGTTCAAATGGCTTTCCATCTAAATGATGGCAATTTCACTAACGTCAGTCTGTCCACCGTCCTAGTCAATGACCATAATGGAAAGATAATTGGGGTATTACGGATTACTGATCAAATCGGCGATCGCATTTCTATGGAGACAAGTCAAAGTGATCCTTTACAGTTTGCTCAATTCAATAGTTCGGCGTTAGTTTCTTCTAGGACAGAAGCTATCGCTAATTTTGAATCTATCAAGTCAAATACTCTGCTTAATCAATATAAAATCGGGCAACGCAATTTTGCAGGTTTAAATTTGCGTGGTGCTTATTTTGCAGAAGCGGATTTACAAGAAGTTGATTTTAATGGTGTTGCGCTCAATGGTAGTAACTGTAGTCACGCTAATTTGCAGTCGGCAAGTCTGCGCGGTGCAGATTTACGAGGAGCTAACTTCCAATATGCGAATCTGCAAAATGTAGATCTTCGCGGTGCTGATCTTCGCGGTGCTGATTTGAGTAATGCAAATACGACAGGTGCAATATTTGATGATAGATAGTTAGGTAAAAGAGAACTCAAAACTCAAAATAAAAAGTAGAAAATCAATTGAAGATAGACACTTTGCATAACAGAAGACTTGACAAAATCAAATATTGTTTTCCCTTAGTTAGACACCTTGAAATTACTCGTTGTCCTGTAATTGCCTAAGAAAATACTGAGGTAATTATTAAAAGTCCTTGGCTTTATTTGACAGCAAATTTGTCTACACCTAAAAACGTCAAATCATGGTCACTATAAGCTAATCTTAAAACTGAGTGGTGTGTGTCTAAATTGCTTGTCTTGAAAACAAGTAAATCTTTAATAAGTAATAGCGAGCTATGAGCGATCAACCAAAGAAAACAGAGAATATTGGCGATCAAATAAAAAAAACCGAAGATATTCAATCAAAAACATCCTTTCGTCCTAAATTGCGGCATGTTTTGATGTTATTGTTTATGGGCATCGTCCTAAGCGGGGCAACAGTAAGAACTTTACAGATTATTGGTAAGCAGAAGCCATCAATAGAACCAATCGCTCAAGACCCAAATACACCTTTACCGTTATTAGATCGTAATGGTTTTCCCAATTTAAATCCAGCGCCGCCTGCTGATGCGGAGGTTTGGGAATGTGATGTGGCGATTGTCGGTGGATCGTTGGGTGGTGTTGCCGCAGCCTATCACTCCATGAAAACTGGAGCAACTACTTGTTTAATTGAACTTACGCCAATGTTAGGTGGTCAGGTAAGTTCGCAGGGAGTTAGTGCGATCGATGAGTCGTTGTTGATGCGCTATCGTCAGCAATTTCCATTGAGTTGGACGCATTTTAAAAATATTATTGCCAGTCAGCCCGCCTTACCAGAAAAATATTCTTATCTGAAACCAGGTGCTGTTGTTGCAGACACCAATAGTTGCTGGGTTGGGAATCTTTGCTTTACGCCGTATTCAGGGGAGCTTGCCTCTGAAGAATTTTTGCGCGAGTCGCAACGCTCAGCGCCTAAAAGCCGCTGGCAAACCGAGATCGCATTTAAGGGAGCGAGTTTTAATGAAAAGGGCGATCGCATTACCGCAATTCATGGGGTGAAGAGGATTCCGCGCGATCCAAATTACTTAGTTCAAGGTCGTCTATCGCGCGAACTTAAAAGCTGGTTTAACTGGAACTCAGACGAAACTTTTAACAAAAAGCCGATCCGTTTACAACCTCCCGCAGGTAAACAAATGATCGTGATCGATTCAACCGATACAGGTGAACTGATCGCGTGGGCAAATCTTCCTCATCGGGTTGGCTCTGAAGGATTTACTACAACAGGCGAAGTTCACGCGGTTGCCGATAATCCTGAATGCACTCAAGCTTTTACTTTTCCATTTGTACTTAAAATTGCTGATGATGAAGGGCGATCGCTGAAAGAGCTTAACAAAATTCAGCCAGGTTACTCTCGTGAGGAGCATCGGAAAGATTATGACTTGGGGCGATTTCCCATGTTTGAGGGCAATAGCGTATTTAATTATCGCCGTATCGTTAGCATGAAGCGTGATGACCCCTTTAAAGCATCTCCTGCTAAGGGCGATATGACTGTAATTAATTGGAATCGCGGCAATGACTGGGGCGTTATGAACCCACCGCTGATCTTGACTGACAAACAAATCCGTGAGTCAGGACAGCAACAAAACTGGTTAGGTGGTTTAAATACTACAGCCCTCAAAGATGGTGAAAATCATGCGCTGTTATTTGGCGAATGGCTGATGGAAAAATATGCATCCACAGAGTTTCCATTGCGGCTGATGTCAGGCGCTGATAGCCCAATGCCAACTGAGTCGGGCTTAAGTATGTATCCTTATATTCGCGAAGGTCGCCGAATTGTGGGACGCTCTGCTTATGGTCAACCAGAATTTTTTATGCGCGAACAAGATCTTCGTAGAGATATGGAAGGTGGACGCAGTTTTAAGGCGACTTCAATTGGACTGACGCATTATGCGATCGATATGCACGGCTGTCGCTATCGCAATTGGGAACCATCTAAATCGCCAAGTGCGGCTCCTGCTAATGAGGACAAGGTTCGTCCAATTATTTTGCCATTTGAGAGTTTGATTCCTCAACGCATTGACAACTTATTGATGGGTGGTAAGGCGATCGCAGTTAGTCATATTGTGAACGGTGCTACTCGAATCCATGTTGGTGAATGGTCAGCAGGTGCAGCGGCAGGTGCAGCGGCGGCTTGGATAGTATTACAAGATGATCCTTCTTTAACTCCGCAAGCAATCCTTGAGCGCGGTCAGATTCGCGATTTACAAACACACTTGCGATCGCAAGGTTTATTACTAGATTGGTAATTCAACATATCAAATAAAAATGAGAGCGCAAGCGCTCTCATTTTTATTTGGTATAGTTTGGAAAAAGCGCAGCTTTTGAGGCGTTTCCCTATAGTTCAAGATTGAGGTTTACTAAAGGTAGCGACAAATATTTGCTTGATGGTTAATAATACTAAGCCAACTGCAATTACTGCAAAAATCATCGTTGCTCCTGTGCCAATTGCCAATAACAAAGTACGGACAAGCGTAGCAAGTCGATTAGCAAGAGTATTTGTAGTTTGCAAAGGTGCAGCCGCGAGTTTGTGCGCCACCATGTTTGTAAATGAATAAAGTCCTGTGGCAAGAGTTGCCGCGATCGTCGCTCCTGTGAGATTTTTAAAAGGCGATGCTGGTATTTCTGATGGAGATGATAATTTTACTTCTTCAGGCATATCGAAAATCTATAATTGAACAGAAACAAGTAGCGGCACATTGCACCCCTACTTGTTTTCTAGATATTGCGACTTGATATCGCAAAAAATTCACAAAAGAAGGCAGAAAACTTAATATCTTTGACCAAAAAATGATTTAAGATATCCGCACTCAACACAAAATGCTAGGCTCACTGGAAGCAGTGAGCTTTCTTTTATCATTGCACATATGTTTGTGAGATGCGACAACAAATTTTTATAAAGCGTCGGTAAAGTTAGACTTACTCGCAGCCATTAATCTCTGGGTTAAACGTTCTAGAGATCGCTAATGTTGCGATAAATGTAATCAGATAAGTCATCATAAATTGGTTTTAGTTACAACCTGAACCTTCAGCAAACCGCATTGAACCAAGAACTGTAGAAACAATTATGCATTTACGTCGATCACCTAGTCTTGGAGCAAATGTAATTTTTCCTAATTCACCAATACCATTAGGGTTTCCTTTGGAATTAAATTGGACGCGATAGATGTCTGGCTCAGGAATTGCTGAAACTTTTGTAAATGTTATATAAGATGAACTCGCGGTATCTTCAACGATCTGAATTCCACTATCAAAACTTTCCCAAGGTAAACTATTCCAGTAGTCTGCTGTTGTTGCACTTAAAATCGGAGTTTTATGTACTGCGTATTGAGCGCGATCGCCAAAACTTCTAAAACTAGCTTGCCAATCCAGTTGATCGCGTTTAGCGTTACTTTGAGCTAGTCGTAAAGCGCTGAAAGCTCGACTCTGTGCTGAATTAAGCTTTTGATTGATATTAAATCCTAACCACGAAGGCGAAGCGATCGCTCCCAGTATCCCCACCATTGCCAAAACGACTAAAATTTCAAGAAGCGTAAAGCCCATTGTTTTGAGGCGATCGCGATTAGTTTTTGGATGGAAGTGCTTTTTTCTGATTTTCAGCACAGTATTCTTTAATTTTTAACAAGTTTCGGCTATAGGCTTTAATTGTAGCGAACTGTTGTTTCAAAATGATATCAATCAACACAAAAGTATAAAAATGCAGAAAACACAAAGCGCTTCCTATATTTTTATGCTTTTATTACCTAAACACTAGACAAGCAAGTGCAAATTAATTTCTAAATCATGCAATTTATGAGCCTCATAGCGCTAATTAACTAACAGTCTCAAGTAAGCATCACTTAAGCATTTTGAATGCTATAAAACAATTCTTTAATAGTTTCTAATAATCGTCTCTCACGGCAAATGTTATAGTTTGCTTGGTGACTATATTAATGATCGTACTAGGTTCAATCACAGTTACTTGTGGTGCAGTGACATTGCCGACTAGCACCGATGCAGCAGCTCCACCGAGAATATCGATAATCTGAACATTACCACGCAATACTCCACCAAGAACTGCGCCTGCCGCTCCGCCAATACCAGCATCAGTTAAAATTGCGCCTATTCCCGTTTTACGTGGATCTTTAACGTCGTTAATCAGTGCAGAGTCAGCTTGCAGTCTAACTGTTGCGCCACGACTAGTAAACTTTTGAGCAATAAATTTAGAACCACCTTCTGCGGGTACAAATTGCCCATCAATGATTGCTCCCGCAGGAACTAAAACTGTGCCGTTACTAGCAGCGATATCTTGAGTAACTAAAAGGCTAGCGTTTACAGTTTCACCTTTAGCAATGTAAAGGGTATCTTGACGATTAATTTTGGTAGCGATCGCCTGACCCACAGGCAAATTCAATGTTGATCGAAATACTTGAGCCAATACTTGATTTTTTTGAGCTTGATTTTGTAAGGCTTGATTTTGGGTTGCCTGTGCTTCCGCATTTGCTCGATTACGCGAAAATGCATCGCTAGGACTTGCCATCAAAGAAGTTACAGCTATGCTAAGAGCCATACTGACAGACGAAACAACTGCCAATTTTGAAGTGTGTTGAGCGCTCATATACGCCTCTGGGGATGCCAATAGATTTCTATCTAAACTATGACTAACAACGATTTGACTTTGTTCCTTCCTATAGCGATCTCTATATCTCTCTAGTCCATCATCCATCCCACTAAAACAGCGATCGCCTATTTCCTCAGCTAATAACTAATCGCGATCGCACACATTGATTATGATAAGCTCAAATAAAGCGATAAACGCTGAAGTATATGAAGATTCCGAATAGTGATCGCGCAGTTATTGAGCCGTTAAAGCTAACTGAATACTTACTCAATAGTGAGCATAAGCGAGGTGGTACAAAGGCTAAATTGTTAATTCAGTTTGGATATTCACTAGAAAATTGGCAACAGTTAGAATCAGATATTCGTAGATTTCATCTTGGGGTAGATGCTAATGTAGTTAAAGAAACTATGTAAGTAGCTAAGCAAAATTAATTACATAATTCGAGCCAAAGTCTCGAAGAACTTTTTCAACATACGAGACTAAACTATCCCAAGATTCATATGCATTG
>JAYVVP010000309.1:0-8967 GCA_043786935.1 Pseudanabaena sp.
TAAAAAATAAAGGGGCGCTTCGCGCCCCTTTATTTTTTAGGTTTTATAGACTACTTAGCACAAGCAAATAACTTATTTAGTTGTTCTTTTTCTGTAGGATTTTCGATGCTTTGGGCAATTTCCTTTGCCTTATCATGCTGACCGATCGCCCAATATGTACTGCTGATATCAGAGAAGGCGCGAGAGCGAATATTTGTATCAGGAGCACTTTTAGCGATCGCGAGACTTTCTTGCAAAATCGAGGTAACTTTTTCTGCTAAGCCAAATTCACCATAGATACTGGCGATGTTGTTAAAAGCAAAAAGTCGTTCGGCGGGTTGGGTGAGATTTTGAGCGATCGCTAAAGCTTGATCCCAAGATTTAGCAGCCTGTTCGGTTGCTTTGATCATTTGATATTGACGACCAACTTCAATTAACAAAGTAAAAACATCAATTGAAGGTGTAACTTTACTTAGCCCTTGTAGACTTTGATCAAATAATTTGGTAGCTTCATTGGGTTTTTTATCTTTGATATAGGCGATCGCCACATTGGCAATTCCTACACTTTTCTCAACCGATTTGCTATCTAGATTGCCAATTACCTCTAGCGCTTTATCATATTGCTTTGATACTAGATATTGATTAGCAATCAGAAAGAGCGATCGCGTCTTTAAGAGTTCCGCATTGGCGATCGCAGCTTGTTCTACAGCTTTAGGATCGGGAGTAGGTAGTGTTTTTTCCTCTTTAGCAACATCTTGAGAATTATCTTTCTTTAGTGCTTTAGTTGCTAGTTTAGGAACAGTTTTCGTGTTTGTTTTAGTATTTTTAGCAGCTTTATTTGCAGATTCCTTGGCAGAGGAGATCGCGTTATCACGAATTGCATCAAATTCTTGGAAAACTGCTGCTAAAGAAGCAACTGCCTTAGGATGATTTCCTGACTGTGCATAACTACCTGTAATCTCAACTCGCGCTCTAGCTTTAAGATTACGATCTTCGATCATTGGCAGCAAATCTGTAGCGGCTGAAATTGAAGCTTCAGAATTGAAGTCATCGCCTAGCTCCGTATATATATTCGCGATCGCTGCAAAAGCACGTGATCGGACATAGGAATCAATAATTTCAGGTGTTGCTTTAGTCGCATCAGCAAGTAAATTTTGGGCTTTTTCCTTTTTGTCTGCTTCACCAAAAGCTTGAGCAATTTTGATAGTTGCAAAAACTCTATCTACAGGATCGGGAAATGCTTTGGCGATCGCTAAAGCCTTATCTAATGCATCTGCTGCTAACTTTGGCTGTGAAACTTTAGAAAACCGTCCTGCAATATCTAATAGCGAAAAAGCTTTAAGCGATGGAGTGGTGATTGTATTGGCGGTCGTTTCGCTCTTTTCTAAAATTTTCGTTGCCTGTTCAGGACGTTGCAATTCTAAGTATTTGCCTGCGATTTCGGTATAAGCTGCGACCTTAGATTCGGGGGAATTACTTGTATCAGCGAGAGATACATAGCATTGAAGAGGTACACCCTGAAATTGAGGATCGCTTGTCTTCTTAGGACTAGCGGCTAGGACTGTACTCGTTGTTGTCAGATTGAGCAGCACAGCTAAACAGCCAGCCAGAAGCCTCATCAATATCTTTCGCATAATTAATTCTGTCCTTGCGTGGATTATTGCTTGTTATGTCTTTTGGATTCTACCCAATTCGTTAGCGATCGCACCAAAATGTAATCCCTTATGCCTTAATCAAATAGGAAAAACAAATGCTTCGTGTCTTATTGTCTCTAGCTTGTACTATCTTTGTCTGTCCAAAGGCAGAAACTGTAAAGAAAGATTGCGAACAGCTCAGGGATCTGTTACATTTCTCAATGTAAACTAATTTATAAGGTAAATCGATTATGTCTAACGAAAATCGTAACGATTGGAATTGGGGCTTCACTTCTGGCGCTGAAAATTGGAATGGTCGCTTGGCAATGATTGGTTTCGTAGCAGCATTAGCGATCGAACTAACTAGCGGTCAAGGCGTATTGCATTTCTGGGGCGTTCTGTAATTTCTTGATATCTCTACAATAAAAAACTCCTCACTTTAGAGAGGAGTTTTTTATTGCAAAAATACTTGTATAAAACTAAAAAAGTATGTGGTTAGCTTATAAATCCATACTTTCTAGGTTTTGGTAGTAGCTAGTAAAGATGATCTTTTATTCCGCAGCTACTGCTACTTCATCAACTTCTATTGGTGCTTCTACATCAGAAATTGCTTCTGCATCAGGAATTGCTTCTGCATCTTCCTCAATAGCTTCTGGCTCAAGTTTAATAGTCATATAGCGAATCACGTCATCGGCAAGACGCATTGATTTTTCAAGACTTTCAATAGTTTTTGGAGTCGCTGAGTAATTTACTTGAATATAAATACCTTCGCGATGCCCTTTAATGTCATAGGCTAATCTCCGTCTACCACGATGTTGAATTGTGATGTCTTCAGATTCTTGTTGCACTAAGAACTCTTGGTATTTGGCGATCGCCGCATCTGCTTCTAGATCAGGAAGATCAGGACGCAAAATATACATGGTTTCGTACAAACGTTTAACAGTCATTTAATTGTTTCCTTATGGGCAGTAGTTGGCTTCTACTAATTAATTGGCATTTTTAGAAGCAAGGATTTACTATTGTATCTTCTTAAGACAAATAAGATCCAAAAATCAGAGATCTCGTTTTGTAATACCGATAATTTTTGGATTTTATGAGCAATAGTATAATTAGACGATAGAAAGATATAAAAGTCACTTATTCTAAATTGCAGTAAAGCCGAAATAAAAAATATGGCAGTGGCGACTAAATCAGTAACAAAAGTTTTGATTGTAGAAGATGAACTTGTCTCGGCGAACGCACTTTCAGATGCTCTTTTAGACTTGGGTTATGAAGTTCTAAAAATAGTCGATAGTAGTGATGACGCGATTGCTTCTATCCATCAGCAACTTCCCGATATCATTTTGATGGATATTAAATTAAGAGGACTTCATAGCGGTATTACTGCGGTCAATGAGATTCACAAAATAGCAATAATTCCAGTAATTTATCTAACCGCCTTTAGCGACCCGAAGACTCTAGAACAAGCGATCGCCACTTCTCCTTATGGATACCTCACTAAACCCCTTAGATACGCCGAAGTTAATATGGCAATCATACTTGCCTTAAAAAAACATAGCGAAGAGAAAATATTACAAGAAGCTTTAGACAAAGAAAAAGAACTTCATATATTAAAAACGCGGTTGCTAGCCATGGCTTCCCATGAATTTTCAACTCCAATGTCAGTAATTAGACTGTTGATTTGGAAATTACAAAATTTTGAAGAGCAATTAACCAAAGAAAGTAGAGCTAAAAATCTTGCTTCTATTCAATCAGCGATTAAAGATATAAATTGGTTACTTGAAGAGGTACGATTTATTGCTAATTCTGAATCTGGTAAGTTTCCTTTTAATCCTGAAGATATTAATCCGATTATTTATTGTCAACAACTAGTCGAAAGTTTTCAAACAGAAGATAAAATTTGTAAATGTAAAATTCTATTTCATAGCAGTGGGCTATGCGACAAATTAAAACTTGATAAGAAGTTACTGTGGCACATATTTATGAACTTAGTTTCTAATGCCATTAAATATTCTTACGATGCAGGTATTGTTAACGTAGATTTAACTTGTAATTCACAGCAATTAATTCTTACTATTGAAGATCATGGTATTGGTATACCTGATAAATACTTAAACAATTTATTTTCACCATTTTTAAGGGCTGAAAATGTTGGTAATATCAAAGGCTTAGGTATGGGATTATATATAGTCAAACAAGCTGTAGAAGCTCATCATGGGAAAATATTAGTGGAAAGTGAAGTAAATATAGGGACACAGTTTATAGTTGTTTTACCTTCGGCAGATAGTTCTATCTAGGATTTTTACCTCGAACCTAGCATTTCATAAAATCCCAAGCTGACTACCAAGATAATATTTAAAAAGTAGCTAACAAAAAATTCAGGGTAAGTACATTACCTAAAATTTCTGGGGGCTTAATCTTACTTAAACCTTGATATTTGTGATTTTTAGCTAATAACCCTGAAAGAAAATATGCAATGTTGACCGCATATTAAATGTATTAGTTTAGAATCTAGCTAGCGTTCAACAACCGAGCCTGTGGTACAAATACTCGAAAATCCCTTACGGGTAGGTTTACAGCACGAAAGGACACCTGAGCCATTGATTCTCGTAATCTTTGGTGCGTCGGGTGACTTGACTATCCGCAAGTTAGTTCCAGCCATCTACAATCTCAAACAGCAGCGGCGTCTGCCACCCGAGATTACGATCGTTGGAGTTGCTAGAAGACCTTGGACTCATGATTACTTCCGTGAGCAGATGCGTGAGGGTGTAGAAAAGTTCTCAACGGGCATTGGTGCTGAAGCAATTTGGCAAAACTTTGCTGAAGGCTTGTATTATCAATCACTCGATATGAGCAATCTCGAAGATTATCGTAAGCTTGATGAGTTTCTAAATCAACTTGATAAAGAAAGAGGTACTCGCGGTAACCGAGTCTTTTATTTAGCAGTTTCGCCCAACTACTTTACCGATGCGATCGAGAAACTAGGACAGGCGGGCATGATTAAAAATGCTCAGAAAACTCGATTAGTGATTGAGAAGCCTTTTGGTAGAGATTTGTCTTCATGTCAAGATCTCAACCGCGTTGTCCAGAAATCTTGCGATGAAAAACAGATTTATCGCATTGATCATTATTTAGGCAAAGAAACCGTTCAAAATCTTTTAGTGTTGCGATTTGCTAATGCTATTTTTGAACCATTATGGAATCGTCAATTCATCGATCACATCCAAATTACAGTCGCTGAGACTGTTGGAGTTGAAGATCGGGCTGGCTATTATGAAAACTCTGGCGCACTCAGAGATATGTTGCAAAACCATTTGATGCAGCTTTTCTGCTTAACAGCAATGGAGCCGCCTAATTCAATGGATGCTGACTCATTGCGAAATGAAAAGGTCAAGGTGATTCAGGCTACTCGACTCGCTGATACCCGTAAATTAGAGCGATCGTGTGTGCGAGCGCAGTATGGTGCGGGTTGGATGAAGGGTAAACAGGTAGACGGCTATCGCCACGAACCTAATGTTAATCCTGAGTCTCTTGTGCCTACTTACGTTGCCATGAAGTTTGAAGTTAATAATTGGCGTTGGCAAGGTGTTCCCTTTTATTTACGAACTGGGAAACGAATGCCTAAAAAAGTTAGCGAAATTGCGATTCAGTTTCGTGATGTGCCTTATTTACTATTTCAGTCTGCGGCGAAGCAGGTTTCTCCGAATGTGCTAACTCTGAGGATTCAACCAAATGAGGGGATCGCGCTGAAGTTTGAGGCAAAGATGCCGGGGGCTGACCTGCGAACGCGCTCAGTTGATATGGACTTTGGCTACGGTAAAACTTTTGGAGTCGAAGGCTCAGATGCCTACGATCGCCTGTTGTTAGACTGTATGTTGGGTGATCAAACCTTATTTACACGTGGTGACGAAGTTGAAGCGGCTTGGAGAGTGGTCACACCTGCGCTTTCCGCATGGGAAATGCCTAGTGATCCAAGTTTAGTTCCGCAATATGAAGCAGGTTCATGGGGTCCAACTGAATCCGAACAACTCATCGAACGTGATGGGCGAAAGTGGCGACGACTATAAACTTTAAATAATTGGGCCTAGCCCAATTATTTAAAGCAAAAATTTAAGATAAATGTAAACGGTGTTGATTTAGGGTTAATTTTTCCTATGAATACGCAAGCAACTTCCGTTGTATCTTTGCAAGCTCCTAAAGATGTCTCAGTATCTCAAGTCGAAGCAGAGCTAAGCAAAATTTGGCAGTCCTCTGGCGAAAACTCTGCTGCTAGAGCATCCACTTTTAATCTCATAGTTCATGAGCCACAAATTATTGGTGCTGCCTCACGCATTGCTTCAGTTGATGCGATCGCTTCTCAGACTCCATGTCGAGTTATTGATCTGGTCACCAATGATGGTGAAGATCAAGGCATATCGGCACAGGTAGCAGCCTATTGTCCGATTCAAAAAAATCGTAGCTCCTTGATTTGTGGTGAGTATATTACTCTGACTGGCTCAAATCGAGCCTTTGATCGTGTTCATAGTATTCTGCCAGAACTATTAATCGCCGATCTGCCTGTATTTCTATGGTGGAAAGATAGCCCTGCGCCAAATACGCAGATGTTTGAAAAGCTCGTCAACTTAAGCGATCGCCTAATAGTTGATTCAGCAACTTTTGCCGATTCCGAGGCAGATTTGCTCAAAATTCGCGGCATGGTTCAATCAAGCGCTCAAATTGCTGACCTTAACTGGCAAAGGCTTGCTCCTTGGCAAGAGCTGACAGCGCAAGCATTCGATCAACCCGATCGCCGTATTGCAGTTTGGGAAATTGATGGCATTACGATTGACTATGAACAGGGCAACAGTGCACAAGCTCTAATGTTTCTGGGCTGGATTGCCAGTCGCCTTGAATGGGAACCTGTCGAGCGTAATAGTGAAGGTGGTGATTACAATATTCAACACGTCATTTTTAAAGGTCGCAATGATATTCAGGTCAAAGCTGAGCTGGCGGCGATCCCTCTGGGTGATGTAGGTGAAGTAATTGGTGATCTGATTGGATTACGCTTGACTGCTTCTAACCAAAATACTGATGCTTGTAACGTATTTTGCTCTGAGTCCACTGGGTGTATGCGGATGGAAGCAGGTGGCGGAGCGCAAAACTATCGTGTGCATCAGGTCTCACCCCTGTCTGATCAAAGTGCAGACACTTTACTAGGTCAACAGTTGCAGCGTTGGGGGCGAGAAGTTCTATATGAAGAAAGTCTTGCACTTGTGGCAAAGATACTAGCATTATAGAAAAAAGCTCGCGTTGGCGAGCTTTTTTATGTATATAAAAGAAGCGCGTAGCTCTTCCTTTAGTAATTTTTAAAATTCTTCGATTTCTAGTTGCCCCACAATGAAGGCAACACATCCGAATGCACAAGTGATGGGCAATGGATTTTTGAGAATAAAGCTAAATATTGATGCTAAACACGAAATAGCGATCGCGGCAAATGTCCAAGACTTTTCATCGTCACTCATACCTTTAGCATTTTTAATCGCACGAAGGGTTTTGTCAGGTATTGGCAATGGCATCACAGAGCTAGGTGGAAACGCCCAATAATTGCAACAACGTTCGACAAACAGATCAGTCCAACCATTTTCTTGACACCATTCATCAATCCATTCATCCCGAAAATGCTTCATATACACAAGTTACCGTTGGCTCTTTGTTTAGGTTAGCAGTAGAGCTACTGATTGGGGTATAAGTTACAAAAACTTAAAGTAGAGGCCGCGCGATACAGGACTGCATTTCCTTTGTCTCCCTTGGAAAGTAAAAGGCAGTGCATTTTGGGTTTTGCGAAGAGCCACCCTTTACTTTTAAGTTTTATCTCTTAACTAGACTTTTGACAGTTTGAGTCAAGATCTTAACGGCGAACAGAATTCATAACGCCTTTCTTAGAAAACACCAAGCAGCATAATTAAAGTAAAAGCGGTAAATAATCCGATTATGACAACAAAAATAGTTAAATAAGGCGCATGATTTACCTTTTCTAAATATTGCCGCTCCTCTGTAGTGTCTGCTTTAGAAGGCAAAGAAGAATTAGGTTCCATAATTTTATCCTCTATTATTTTTTAAATTAATAAATTCTGAACTTAATAACTATAGTGATTTGTAAAGCTTGCCTTAAGAGCTAGGTTTCTAAAATCATCAATAACTATAATCTGATTTTAATCTAATTATTTAATGAATGTTCTAAGAAGCTTAAAAATGCAAGATAATCTTAACTATTAAGTTCTAACTGCTCCTTTGGATGTATATCAATAGAGAGAAGCGATCGCCAATCAATTAAAGACTTTGCCAACTAGTTAGCAATTACAGGGCAAAATCGTAGTTCCGCAAAACTTCTAAGTTGATCTAGAAAGTAACTTAGAAGTTTTCTCGCCATTGTATGAACTTACCCCACCCTGCTACGCTACCGTGTACACACAAGTTATAAAACCTAGTCAAGTCAACAATTAATCGCCCCCTAGCACCCAATTCTGGGGAAACAAGAAAATAAAATTCTTTCAAAGTCCTCCAGAATTAGGGAATTTGGGGGGCTTAGATAAATCGAAACGTAGACAGTTACTTGTGTGTACAGGATAGCCCTGCTACGTGAGAATGGGGTTTCTAAATTCCCATCAAGCAGAGAGTGTTTTTTACGCTTCTTCGAGCCAAGTTGCTGCAACCCACCACAATAAGTAGGAGTTGAAGTAGAGCTTAATTCTCCACGTTTGACGATGCTCATTCCAAACACCGTAGAATAATAAACAACCCAGTTGAGCACGACTTGCGCCGCCGCCACATCTCTATCTTCGATGTAACCGCAAGGGCAACGATGAAGACGCTCACTGAGTTCTTTTTTCTGAACCCGACCACACATCAGGCAAGTCTGAAAAGGTTTAGCTTGCTTGGGTTAGTAGGTTTAATTGTTCTTCCGAAAAACTTTCAATATCCTTTACCGATAATCAATGCCCTTTAACAATATTCTCTAAAGCAGGAATATATTGCAAATTATCAATATTCCAGCAAGCTTCAATTTCAACTTGATTCCTGAAATCAAATTAGGTTTGAAGACACTGAGCTTTCAATCTCTCGTATGTTTTTTGTAAGTTTGCTTCCAATGTTGGTTTAGAACATTTAGCAATGGGTTATTGGCTTAGTAGTTCAGTAGTAGGGATAGCAATTTTACAGCATTTGTTGATTAAACTCGCCACAAGAAGGGTTGCAGGGCGAAGCCTCGCTATTGGTTTTAAGTAACCATGCAGAATCATTTACACACAATCATATTAATGGGAAGATTCTAAGAATCACCATATCTGATCTAATTGCTATGAGACTAATAGCGCCA
>JAYVVP010000310.1:0-8951 GCA_043786935.1 Pseudanabaena sp.
TTTTTCTCAAATCTACTGAGTAAGGAGGCATTTTACCCTCTTTTTCTTGTTTTTCTACTGTCTTAACCATTGTACTACTTGATGCCTCAATAGGCTGTATTGCTACAGCCGTATCAAATTAGATGAGATAAAGATAGAACACTGGAAACCTCAGACAAAATATGCATCCTTACAACTCGACTATAGAAATTTGCTGGGTGCTTGTATGGGTAAGCAAGGAGCGCGTCCTCAAAACCAACATTGTGACACCAGAAAAGGTGATGTTGAAATCACGATCAATCCAATAGAAGGTGACAAAAATTGTGAGAATCTAATCAAGTATCGTCCTGACGGTAAAATTTACTCTGATGATGTATCTATTAATCACGATTTGAATGAGACTCTAAATCTAAATCTTGGCTTTTTGAAGAAAAATCGTAGTGATGCCCTTTTTCTCGTAATTAGGAAACTTGATGAGAAATTTTCAAATAAAACTTGGGCTAAAATCACCTTACAAAAAGAAATAGATAAATTGAATACAAAAGATGAAAACGGATTTTACGATGTGTACTGTCAGTTTATAGTTTCATACCTGAAATCCAAGTTATAGCGATCGCCTAAGTATTACTACGGGCTATAATCAAGCACAAGTCTATAAATTTTTGTAAATATGTCGTCTCAAAACCCTGACGTACCAGCGAGCGAGTCTCGCGAAGCCCGTACCCGCCAAATGCTTGGAATGAAAGGTGCGGACGTAAAAGAAACTTCGATTTGGAAGTTACGCTTACAATTGATGAAGCCGATTACTTGGATACCACTGATGTGGGGAGTACTGTGCGGCGCAGCTTCATCTGGAGATTTTACGTGGTCGATTGAAAATGTATTTCGATCGCTACTTTGTATGCTTATGTCGGGTCCTTTGCTGACAGGCTATACCCAGACAATTAATGACTACTATGATCGCGATATTGACGCAATTAACGAACCCTATCGCCCGATTCCATCAGGAGCGATTCGTCTTAATCAAGTGGTTGCTCAGATTTGGGTCTTGCTAATTGGCGGGATTGCTGTGGCGGCTACTCTTGATGTCACAGCAGGGCATGCTGACTTTATCATTACCAAGTTAGCGATCGGTGGTTCTTTCTTGGCATACATATACTCTGCACCACCTTTGAAACTTAAGCAAAACGGTTGGCTGGGAAACTATGCTCTGGGTGCAAGCTATATCGCTTTGCCTTGGTGGGCAGGGCATGCGCTTTATGGAACTCTCAACTGGACAGTCGTAATCCTAACTTTGGTTTACAGCTTTGCAGGTTTGGGAATCGCTGTCGTCAATGACTTTAAAAGTGTAGAAGGCGATCGCGAATTAGGATTGAATTCTTTGCCAGTTATGTTTGGAGTCAAGAAAGCGGCGCTTTTGTCAGCAACCGCGATCGATGTATTTCAAATTGGAATTGCAGTTTACCTAGTTACCGTAGGAGAGCGGTTATTAGCAAGCGTAATTGTGCTGTTAGTAATTCCCCAGATTACATTTCAAGATATGTATTTCTTGCGCGATCCGCTTAAGAATGATGTCAAATATCAAGCCAGCGCTCAACCATTTCTGGTAATTGGAATGTTAGTTGCAGGTATTGCGATGGGACACGCAGGTATTTAAATCCGATAGGGTGATTTATTTATTGCTAATGAGAGAGATTTACCTTAAAAGTTTGCCTCTCTCAAAAATTATTTGCAAAGTCTATTCACTACCGATCGCTTCGATTGAGTCGGGTACGGTTACCGCGTGTCGAAAAAATCGCTCTTAGACAGTAAAAAATGATCGCTGCGTTACAAGTGTTAAAGGAATGATCGCTTGCACACTGTAGCAGGAAACTCTTTATCACGGATTTGGACTTGAACAACTTGTCCATTTTTGGAAAGGTGAGTTGGTACATATCCAAAGGCGATCGCTTTACCTAAAGTTGGTGACATCGTGCCACTGGTAACAATGCCAACGGGTTCTCCTTCGTAACGAATTAGATAATCATGACGCGCGATATTGCGACCTTCCAATTCGAGACCAATTAATTTGCGCGTAACTCCATTCTGCTTCTGATCTTCTAAAACCTTCCGCCCTATAAAATCACCTTTCTCTTTGAGATGCACGATCCAATTGAGATCGGCTTCGAGCGGGGTAATACTTTCATTCATGTCCTGACCATAAAGGTGCATTCCTGCTTCGAGTCGCAAGGTGTCTCGACAACCTAAACCACAAGGTACGACTCCAAGTTCGAGTAGTTTTTGCCAAAGAGCCTTGCCAGTTTCGATATCGGTCATAATTTCGCAACCATCTTCACCTGTGTAGCCTGTCCGCGCAATCAAGCTAGATGTTCCTAATACATCAGTGTAGGTATGTCCAAACCGCAAACGCGGTAGTTGCATCAGGTTAGTAGTAACTAGCCCCTGTAGGGTAGCGATCGCTGTTTTACCTTGGACTGCAATGAGAATTTTTTCAGCGGATTGATCAATCAGGCGATCGCCTAAATGATGTTGTAACCATGCTTTATCTTTATCAGTGGTTGAGGCATTAACAATTACTGTCCAATTTTCGCGATCGCCATCAGGCTCATGACGATAAAAGATCACATCATCAATGATTCCTGCTTGTTCGTTTAGCAAAACCGTATATAAGGCTTGTCCGACCTTTAAGCGCCCTAAGTTCGATGGCACAAGTTTATTCAAGGTTTCCAAAACGCCCACCCCAGCGATCGCAAATTTGCCCATATGCGACACATCAAACATCCCCACCTGCGATCGCACAGCAAGATGTTCGGCGACCAACCCTTTGTATTGTACGGGCATCTCCCAACCGCCAAATTCCACTAGCCGCGCACCAGCAATGACATGAAGATCGTAAAGAGGAGTACGTTTGAGAGAGTTCGTCATGGTTGTGATTGAAAATTTATTGCAACTAAGTTTATTACAACTATATATTATGTATTTTTATAAAGCTTCAGTTGCTAGGTAATGCTCTAGGGTTACAAAGTCACTATTAGCAAGTTCTAGGTCTGTTTCTTCAACTGCTTTTGGAGTTACGTTAAAATCTTCCTATGCTTTTGCCATCTCTGAGATAATGAATAACTACCGATCATCGTTTTTGGATAACTAATGCATCGTATCGCTACTATATCAGGGGGCTGGAACCAGTCAACCGACAGTGTAATTTTTGTCGAGCAGCAGCCTGCTCCGATTGTGATTATTACTGCTGCCGATACGGATATCCAGACTTTAGCCGCCGCCACTGCTCAATTGCCTGACGATTTTCCACAAATTCGGGTGGTGAATATTTTACAATTGCAACAACAAATTGCGATCGATACTTATGCAGAAGAAGTCTTAGCAAAGGCGAAAGTGATTATTGTGAGATTGATTGGGGGACAATCTTATTGGAGTTATGGATTGGAAGTTGTTAAAGAAACTGTGTTGAATACAGGTGCAGTTTTGATTGTATTACCAGGCGATGAGCGTCCTGATCCAAGTCTGACTAGTCATTCCACTACAACTTGGAGCTTGACAAATCAAGTATGGCAGTATTTCATTGAAGCTGGGGTAGAGAATTATCATAATTTACTGAAGTTTATTGCGATAGAATTCCTTAATTTTGCGACCGAATATCAAGTTCCTCAGCCAGTGCCAAGGATAGGGGTTTATTCTGAGCAGAGGATGCTGAAAAATGATGGATTAGTTGCTATTCTTTTTTATCGTGCTCATTACTTGTCAGGAAATACAGACGCGATCGCTGCTTTGTGCGAAGCCTTAATCGAGCGAAATCTCAGACCGCTGCCAATTTTTGTTTCATCGCTTAAAGAACTTGATATTCAAGCAGAACTAATTCGCTATTGTTTACCTGAGGTGGGGCAGAAAGTTGATGTCTTACTGAATACTACTAGTTTCTCTTTAGCAAGTCTAAAAACTGATACTCCACAAGTCGATCTTTGGGAAACGCTGAATGTACCAGTATTTCAAGTGATTTTTAGCGGTGGACTTCGGAAGACATGGGCATCAAGTTCGCAGGGATTAACGCCTCGCGACATGGCAATGAATGTGGTTTTGCCTGAAGTAGATGGCAGAATTATCACCAGAGCCGTTTCTTTTAAGGCGTTGCAAGGACAAAATTCGGCTCTGCAAACTGAGGTGCTAACCTATGAGCCTGTGCGATCGCGAATTAATTTTGTCGCCGAACTTGCTCTTAATTGGGTAAAGCTAAAGTATACCGATGTACGCGATCGCAAGATTGCCCTGATTCTGGCTAACTATCCAAATCGTGATGGTAGGTTAGCCAATGGAGTTGGGTTAGACACACCTGCGAGTTGTTTGGAGATTCTCAAAGCTTTGCGAACTAATGGTTACATGGTTGGAGATCTTCCTGAAACTAGCGATGAATTGATGAAGTTGTTAACTACTGGCGTAACTAATGATCGCGAAGCCTATGGATTACGACAGATTTATCAATCTTTATCTTTAGAGGAATATCAAACTCATTTCCAGAATTTGCCTGAGCCTGTTCAGGCTGGTATTAATGCAAGATGGGGTAAGCCCAGAGAAGAAAAAGAATTTGCGATCGCGGGAATGCAATTTGGTAATGTCTTTGTTGGTATCCAACCCTCTCGCGGCTATGACCTCGATCCGACTTTAAATTATCATGCGCCTGATCTCGAACCCACTCATAATTACATGGCTTTTTATCAATGGGTTCGGGAAGTGTTTAAGGCTCAGGCGATCGCCCATGTCGGCAAACATGGCAACTTAGAATGGCTGCCTGGGAAAAGTGTGGCGCTCTCTGAGAATTGCTATCCTGAAGCTGCGTTTGGGGCGATGCCTCATTTCTATCCATTTATTGTCAATGACCCTGGAGAAGGCTCTCAAGCTAAACGGCGATCGCAAGCAGTAATTATCGACCATCTTACGCCGCCGATGACTCGCGCTGAGCTATATGGTGGTTTACAGCAATTGGAAGGCTTGATTGATGAATATTATGAAGCTGAGACACTTGATCCATCGCGCTTAGGAATGATTTGCGATCGCCTAACCGAGCTAATCAAACAGGAAAATCTGCATCAAGATTTAGGGATTTCTCTAGACCGTTTAGAAGATTCGTTAAATACGATTCTTACTACTGCCGATGGTTATCTCTGTGAAATTAAAGAAGCTCAAATCCGTGATGGTTTGCATATCTTCGGGCAATGTCCAGACGGGCGGCAGTTGAGAGATTTGGTGGTAGCGATCGCGAGAAATCCTAATGTTAATCGTATGGGGCTAACTAGAGCGATCGCGCAAGATTGGCAACTGGATTTTGATCCACTTACCGCCGATTTGGGCGAGTTACTTGCACCAAGTTCTCATCCACGTTTAGCAGATTGTCGAATTATTGGTGATGCTGTTGAGGCGATCGAGGAGTATGCTGCCGAGTTAGTAGAAGATCTCATCTCTTGTAAAAATGTTCTAGGAGATAAGGGGCATCAAACCCAAATAGAGTTAAATTGGATTAGCGATCGCTTACTACCTTCTCTTTATAAAACTAAGCAGGAAATTACTAATTTATTGCGCGGATTAAATGGCGAATATATTGCCAGTGGTGCTTCAGGAGCGCCCACTAGAGGTAGACCAGAAGTGTTACCCACAGGACGCAATTTCTATTCAGTTGATATTCGCGCCGTTCCTACAGAAACAGCTTGGGATATTGGACGCAAAGCTGCTGATGTATTAATTGAATGCTATACCCAAGAACATGGCGAATATCCGCAAACACTCGGTCTATCCATTTGGGGGACATCAACGATGCGAACGGGAGGCGATGACCTCGCTGAAGCCCTTGCCTTAATTGGAGTTCAGCCAGTCTGGGACGGTGTATCGCGTCGAGTTGTTGATTTTGAGATTTTGCCTTTATCAATTTTAGGTCGTCCCCGCGTTGACGTAACTTTACGAATTTCAGGCTTCTTTCGCGATGCCTTTCCCAATCTTATTGATCTATTCGATAGTGCTGTGAATGCGGTCGCTAATCTTGATGAACCCGCCGATCAAAATCCTCTCGCCGCACAGGTTCAGAAAGAGACCTCGCGCTGGCAAGTAGAAGGATTGACTATAGAACAAGCTCAGGAGCGATCGCGTTATCGTGTATTTGGTTCTAAACCGAGCGCCTATGGTGCAGGGCTGCAAGGTTTGATCGAGTCACAAAATTGGGAAAGTGAAGCAGACTTAGCGCGTGCTTATATCAATTGGAGCGCCTATGCCTATACAAGCAAATCTGAAGGAAAATCGGCTCCAGAAGCTTTTAATCAAAGGCTCGGTAATATGCAAATCGTATTACAAAATCAAGATAATCGCGAGCATGACATTCTTGATTCTGACGATTATTATCAGTTCCAAGGTGGGCTAACCGCCGCGATCGCTTCCGTCTCTGGCAATGCTCCAGCAGTATATTTTGGTGACAATTCGCGCATTTCCCAGCCTAAAGTTCGCAAGCTCAGTGAAGAGATTGCGCGGGTATATCGCTCTAGAGTAGTCAATCCGAAATGGATTGCAGGAGCAATGCGTCATGGCTATAAGGGTGCATTTGAGATGTCGGCAACCCTCGATTATCTCTTCGCTTACGATGCCACTACTAATTGCGTTTCTGACTTTATGTATGAGGGTGTAGCAGAAGCTTATATCTTCAATCCAGCCGTCCGCGAATTTGTAGAAAAAAGTAATCCTTGGGCGTTGCGAGATATGACAGAACGCTTACTCGAAGCCAATCAGCGCGGTATGTGGCAAGATGTTTCTTTAGATATGCTTGATAAATTAAAAGCGATCGCCAATGAAGCTGAAGGCGCGATCGAATCTCAAACCTAACTATCCATAGGCAATTTTTAAGCAGCTTGCGCGATCGCAACTGTCTGGAACTAGTGAAGCTTTGATATATGCTTGATAAATTAAAAGCGATCGCTAATGAAGCCGAAGGTGCGATCGCCTATTCAAGACAAACTCAAATAATCTGATACAGAAATAATTGCAATATCTTGAAATGGATTTAATACGAGCAAATCTTGATCGCCAGTGATGATGTACTTAGCTTTGCCATTAACAGCTAATTCTAAAAATTTATCATCTTTCAAGATCGCGACAAATTTGAATTTTTTGAACGATTTGCACATTCTCTACAATTGCCAAAAAATCATTGAGAAATTCATTACGCAATTGTTTTGATGAATATTTATCGAACTTAGGACGATTAAAAATATCTGTAAGTTCTCCAAGAATTTCATTAGACATGACAATTTGTCCAGTAATAGATGCTTTGTTAAGCGCTTGTCTTGGAGTAGATCCCTTAAATAGACCAGCGCTTAAAATTACATTAGAGTCAAGGACTATCCTGCCTTTACTCATTGATGATTGCCTGTAAAATCTCTGGAGTTAATCCATTAGCTACAGTTTCATCACTAAGTCTATCCATCGTATTCTGTAATTTACTGATTTTCAAGGCTTGTCTCATCCATTGATTGAGCCATGCTTGAATCTGTTGTTGTTGCTCTGGTTGTGAAGATTGAAATGCTTGGGCAATGTCTTCGTCTACTTGAATGGCAATCGTTTTCATGATTTGGCTCTGGCAAAGAAATCTCGGTAATATGTGCGTATATTTCGATATCAGAAGTAGTTTTAGGTTGTAAACTAAAAAAGATCTAATCTTTCAGGGTTTGCTTGATTTATAAAAATCATAACCTGCAACATATAGACCTTAAACAGCACTGCGGATAATCGAGTAATGCAAGCATCTGAAACAAAGCTACAACAAATTATCGAAGGAACTAAACAGTATGTTGTACCTTTGTTTCAGCGTCCTTATAGCTGGAAAAAGTCTGAATGGCAAATGCTATGGGATGACCTTAACGAACTTAGTGAGTCTGACAATCCCCGCACTCACTTTATGGGATCGATAGTCACTATCCCAACAACTTCAATTCCTGAAGGTGTAAGTAAGTACTTATTGATTGACGGTCAGCAGCGTCTAACGACTATTTTTATCTTGCTTTGTGCAATTCGCGATCGCGCAAAAGAGACAGCAGATGAAGAACTTGTAGCAGAAATCAATAATACAATCTTAGTCAATCCATACAAAAAAGGATTGGATTACTACAAATTGCAGCCAACACAGATAGATCGGGAAGTCTTTCATCAGCTAATTAGAGCCGAATCCGCAGTTTATCCATCTGGAATAATGGAATGCTACAGTTTCTTTTTAAAGAAACTCAGGCAAAATCTTGCGGATATCTATAAAATTCATAAAATAATTTGCAACAATCTTTCAATTGTTAGCGTAGTACTGAGTACTGAGGACGATCCCTACCTTGTTTTTGAGAGTCTCAATGCCAAAGGTAGGGCTTTAACTCAAGCAGATCTAATTCGCAACTACTTTTTCATGCGAATCCATTCAGACAACCAAGAATCAATCTATAAGCAATATTGGGAGCCAATGGAGACGCTTTTAGGTGCAGGGTTAACCGAATTTATTCGGCATTATCTAACCAAAGACACGGTAGATGTCAAGCAAAACGAAATTTATTTGCAAATCAAAGAAAAAATCAAACAAGATGACGCATTGCCACATCTTAAAGATCTACATAAATTTGCAGATTACTATTCACGGCTATTGAATCCAGAACTAGAAAATAATTTAAAAATTCGTAAATGCTTAACGCGCATTAATCGATTAGAAGTTGCTACAGTCTATCCATTTCTATTAAATTGCTATGAAGAATGGATTCAAAACAAAATTTCTGAAGACGAGTTTATTGGTGTTTTTCAAACCCTTGAAAACTTTATACTGCGTCGTTTTGTCTGCGATGTCCAAACAAGGGGATTAAACAGGGTTTTTGCTTTGTTATATTCTCAAATAATAAAAGATCCTAATATTACAGCTGGTTCATTTGTGGTACTGGTTCCGTCAAGTGAGACAC
>JAYVVP010000311.1:0-8947 GCA_043786935.1 Pseudanabaena sp.
CATTTTTAAACTTTTCCTTTAACCTTTTTTCAACTTCTTTCTCTTGCTCCTTTTGAGAATCATTAAGAGCCTGAGCGATCCATAAACAGTAAGAAATAATTAAAATCCCAGCAAATTCCATGTAAATTTCAGGTGAATTTATAGGGCTGGATGTTACATCAGCAAAGCTTAATTAGTCAAGTATTAAAACTCAAAAACTAGAAAATGCGCTTTACGTATCCTCTAATTTTTTCTTTTTGTCAAACATCTATAGCAAAGAAAGTTTTGCTTAAGACATAAAACCAGAAGATGAGTGGCGGCGCAAAGCTCCGCCACTCGCTTCTTGGGTTTTGATTTGTACTGGCTAACTCTTGCTTTGCTATACATAATGAATGTCAAATTTAAGATTAATCACATTTTGATACTTTCATTACATTCTGTTTTGAGGATAAGCATTTTGTATGTTATGGTTCTACATGGTGCAAGAGTGCCATATTAATTTGATTGATCGCAGGTAGCACCTAATCAATAGCTCCAATTTAAGCTAATAAGTAGCGAACAAGTTTTTTAAACAAGTTTTTTGTAGCGGCTGCTCTAGTCACCTGCTGAAGATTTCATAGCGTAGAGGTTTTCTATTATTATGTCCATCCGCCTTTATGTTGGCAACTTGCCAGCAGAATTAGATCGCCAAGCTCTAGAAAAAATTTTCAATGAATCAGGTGATTCAGTATCGTTGAAAGTTATAACTGATCGCAAAACAGGCAAATGCCGTGGTTTTGGCTTTGTGACTGTTGGCTCTGATGAAGTTGCCGACACAGTTATTGAGAAATTCAATGGTTATGATTTCAATGGCGCTGTATTAAAACTGGAAAAAGCTTTACCTCGTACTAAGGGTAAAGCGGAAGACGGTTCTGATTTAGAGGAAGGTTCTGATGAGCCGTCCACTCTTGAAGAAAGCGAATCGCCAGTAATAAGTACAGTTGCGGCTCCAGTTAAAGCAGCAGCAAAGCGCAAGAAACGTAATAGTAACAACAAGAAGACTACTGAAAGCTCATCTAGCTCTAGTAGTTCTTCTGAGTCGCATCAGCCTGATCCCCGTTGGGCGCAAGACCTTGAACGTTTGAAGCAACAGCTTCTAGAAGCGCAAGGCGCAGCTAAGTAAAAATATTAAATAAAAGGGTCTTGCTTAGCGAGACCTTTTTTATTTGAGATTTATTTACAGCAATTTGCTTTCAAACCTGCCACCAATAAAAATATAAAACCAATTGCGGGGCTACGCCCTGCGACCATTCTTGTGGGGGGTTTACTCAACAACTGCTGTAATAGTTATCTAGGAGGAACAGAAATTTCGGTTGGTGATTTTGGATAATATGGACGTTCATCTGATAGTGGGGGACGTAGCCAAAATCTGAGTGTATAAAAGAGGAGTTCTTTGACCTCTGTCCATACCCGTTCAGACTTCACAAAAGCTTCGGCATTAAAAAGAAAGTATTTATGCCTGATCACAAACCGCTTGCCAATTGGCCAAGGACATTGACTGCTGATATCACTATGACTATCAGAAGGCGAACTAGCAGTTGTTAGCGATGCATTAAGATCTTGATTTCTAAAAGACAGAAAAGCGCGAGTTGCTTCTATAGGAGAAGTTATCAATAGTATTCTTCTACTGTTGCGAGGATCTTCTCGGAGTAGTCTGTTTTTTTCTAGAGATTTAATTAGTTTCGCAATTTCATCGCCACTATTTCGGACTGACACTCCATATGGCTCAATAATTATAAAAGAGCGTAGCCCCGCTATATTAGTCGAACTAAGTAATGACGCACACATCTGATCGGCTTCGGTCAAATCAATTTGCTCAAAAGATGTTGTAGGACTATCAGGCTTAGTAAAGTAATTTTCATAACGCGGGTCATAGCGCAACCCGATATTAGTTGTTCCTGCTCGACTTGCGATATCGTCTCTGACACTTTCTTTGGTGCGGTTTGGTGAAACTTCTGGAGTGGTCAAACATGGATATCCTTTGGTTGGTGGATAAGTTGTCCGTCTACCACCACTCAAGACAATATAAGGTTTTTGCTGAGAATCTGCGGCATTCCATACTCTGATCGCTTCTTGAAGACGTGGTTCATAGGGCGGATTGTCGGCTAGAACAACAATTAGATCAAAAACGCCTCGCTGAAAATCATTTAATTCTCGCTCTGACAAATTTAGTACAGGTCGGCGATAAGACTGCCCGATCGCATTAACGCTTTGTTGTTCTAAATAACAAGTAAATAGTTCTGATGTTGCATTATTAGTGGCGATCGCAAAGATAATTAAAACTAAAAATATTTCTTTAGTTACCGTGGCAATTTTCTCTGAAGCTCCCTTGTTATCTACTTTTTCTCCACTTTTGACTTTGAGAGTTCTCAGCCTTAACCAGTAGTTAAAAAATAGCAATAACAGCACAATCCCAACTAATGTAAATGGGAAAGAGAGAAAATCGACAATAATTTTTGGAATCGGATCGTCAACAAATCTGAAGTTAGCAAAAATAATTGCAACTAAAGCGGCAAATATAAGCAATCCAAAAAGACGAAACCAATCTTTGGGAATCGACCTAAATAGGATGATAAAAATTGGGATTGCAATAATCCAAATCAGAATGTTGGTTAATAGATCGAACACGATCGCTCCAAAATCCTCGATTAATCCTTGTGCTGCTTTGACGGTAAAACCTGTCAGTGCAATATGCTAGTCAATAGAGTCCCATCTGTAAAGGGTTTAATCAGGTTATATGAGACTTTTACTGACAAACCCATAAATTAGAGGTGTTACAAAGCGTCGCTTTTAATTTATGGGTTTTAATAAGAGAGGCACTTTGCATTGCTTTTATTAAAATTTAAACAATATGTCTGCTAAAGAAGAGTTACGTTTACCAAGCTGGTTGCGCCCCCAAATCGGCAAAGCTAGTGAAATCTCTGAAGTTCAAAAAATTATTAAGCAAAGGGGGATTCATACAATTTGTGAAGAGGGACGCTGTCCCAATCGGGCCGAGTGTTATGCCCAAAAGACGGCAACTTTTTTGTTGATGGGGCCAACTTGTACGCGGGCTTGTGGTTTTTGCCAAGTTGATAAAGGACATCAACCAATGCAACTTGATCCTGAGGAGGCTAGAAAGGTGGCGGAAGCAGTGGAGTTGTTAGGATTAGATTATGTAGTGCTGACTTCGGTGGCGCGGGATGACTTAGCCGATCAGGGGGCTAACTGCTTTGTAGAGACGATGCAGGCAATCAGGAGATCGCGTCCAGATGCCAAAATTGAGGTGTTAACTCCAGATTTTCGCGGCGATCGCAGTTGTATTGAAACAGTGGCTTTGGCTGAGCCTGTTTGTTATAACCACAATATCGAGACTGTGAGACGTTTGCAAGGCAAAGTACGGCGCGGTGCAAAGTATGAGCGATCGCTATCAGTTTTAGAAATAGTTAAGGAAATTGATCCGCGCATTATTACTAAGTCAGGGCTAATGGTCGGTCATGGGGAAACAGTCGAGGAATTAACAGAGACTATGCAAGATTTAAATACGATCGGTTGCAGCTCACTGACAATTGGGCAATATTTACGACCTTCGCTCGATCATTTACCTGTGCAAAAATATTGGACACCTGAAGAGTTTGAGCAATTGGGAGCGATCGCCAAGCAAATTGGTTTTGCTCATGTGCGATCGGGCGCTTTGGTGCGTAGTTCCTATCACGCGAGCGATATGTGAGTGTTTTAAAAAAAGCACTGGTCAGTTAATGTGGGATGGGTTCTGAAACAGCCATTTCATGCCGATAAAAAAGATGCAAATATGTCTATTTATCTGACCAGGGCCTTAATGAAACAGTGCGCTTTTTACAACTCAGGTAAATAGCTCTTGTCTAAAGCCTGATCAGACGTAAAGGGCGATTCTGGAGGGAATAGTTTAATGTCTAAACCAGTTTCTATGGCAGCGAGTTCCCTTGCCGCTGTATAGCAATCATCAAACTCCTCTGCAAAATGACGCTTGAGGCTAGGGCTATTTTTGAAAGCTTTCTGTAATCTACGGCGATGCTCAAATAATGTTGATCGCCAACCGTTTGATCGCTTTTCGGGTTGATATTTATATTTCAAAAGGTGCATCAGCACTACTTCCAAATTGCTCTCTAGCCCCTGCTTTTGGCTACTGCCCATGTCACTGATTTCTTCGATGAGATTTTCTCTGTCCAACTCAGACAGTCGATTTTCTGATAGCAACTTAACCGCCTGCTCAATCCATAGACAAAAATCTTGTGTGTAGAGATCGTGATGGGATATTGTTTGTTGAGTTTGGCTTTTGTTAGTGGCGATGGTCATATCGATAAACTATCTGCTCTTTTTGCCTATCAGTAGCTAAATTATAGCTGAACAGACTTTGCGCTAAAAAAATAGCGGGTAAATGGCAACGTCAGTAAATCCATTTCCCGCTAACTCTTGTTCAATGAAACAATTGAGACGCACATATAACTTCCCACGAACCGAAATAGGTTTTCATCAGCTAAAGCGCTTATTTGAAAGGCTTTCTGTATCAGCATTTTGGCTTGATTCATACCAAATATTTTCAATGCGATCGCTGATTTCTAAAGCAACATTATAAGTCTCAGCCAAAATTGTAACGTGACCCAGCTTTCGCCCAACCGATGATTGCTTTTTGTCATACCAGTGAATATGGGTATTAGGGAAATTAGCGATCGCCTGACGCTTTTCCAAATAATTATTGTTTTCACAAGCTGCCTTTTCAAAGCCGAGTAAATTGACCATCACGACTACAGGCGCAACCATTGATATATCACCGAGAGACATCCCACTGACTACACGCAGCAATTGCTCAAATTGTGAAGTTTGACAGCCTTCAATCGTGTAATGACCTGAGTTATGAGTGCGGGGCGCGATTTCATTAACACTGACATCGCCTTTTGCGGTCAGAAAAAATTCGACACCAAATACGCCAACTGCATTAAGGCTGGTCAAAATTTCTTTGGCAATGATTTCAATTTTTTGGAAAATAATGTGATCAATACGTGCGGGAGTGATCGTGCGGCGACATACTTGATTAATCTGTAGCGTCTCAACCACTGGATAAATAGAAATCTCACCAGCTTCCGAACGCGCTGCGATTACCGCAAGTTCGCGCTCAAAGGGAATAAATGCTTCGGCAATAGATGGCACTCTGTGCATACTTTCCCAAGCTGATCGCAAATCTATTTCGTTAGCAATTACCCAAGTTGCTTTGCCATCATAGCCATGCCGTCTTGCTTTTAGTACCAACGGATAGCCTAAACGTTCAGCTGCTGCTAAAAGTGTTAATTCTGTATCGACACTATAAAATTCAGGTGTGGGAATACCGCGATCGCGAAAATGTTGGCGTTGCTTTAGTTTATCGACAGAAATAGCTAAGGTTTCTAGTCTGGGCAAAAATAAAATGCGGCGATCGTCATCCCGATCTATAAGCTCTTGCAATGCAACTAAATCAACAAATTCATTCTCAAAAGTAATCACTTGACAATGCTCAGAAAGCTTGGCTGTGGCACTCGCATCAGCAACTTTGCCATAAATCACAAGATCAGCGACGTTTACAGCAGGTTCATCCACACTTTCTGCTTGTACTACCACTTCAAGCCCAATATTTTTGGCAGCGATCGCCATCATCCATGCGAGTTGACCACCACCAATCACCCCGATTTTTTGTCTAGTAACCACTACAAAAAAACCTGTGATATCTTTGCTTGATTTTTGCTTAAACTAATTGCCTAAACTAACTGCTTAAAAAATGAAACGTAAGCTGGGGGCGAGACTCGAACTCGCGACCTACTGATTACAAATCAGTTGCTCTACCAACTGAGCTACACCAGCATTTCAAAGCCAAACAATCATAACAGAAGTTTACTAACTGTAGCAATAATTATCAAAAAAGTAGTAAATCAATAAAGCCAAGGAACTCTAAAATCTGTCAAGTAGTTGACGGTGATAGAATATCCGTTCAAAATACTTATGGTTAAAGTTTCTGGTTAATTAGAAATAATATTTCCAGTCTACTAAAATCCTCAAAAATTAGATTCTCAAAAAATTTATATGAGAAGTACAAGAAATTTAGCGAAACATAAATTGATCATAAGGACATGGCTAGGACAAGCGATCGCGTACAACAGATAAATCATTACAAAACTCTAAGAATTAACTATAGTGCTGCTCCTGCCGAGGTCAAAAGCGCCTATCGCGAACTGGTCAAAGAATATCATCCTGATTGCAATCATCATCTTGACAACCATGATGATATTGCTTCAATTAACCTCGCTTATGAAGTTCTTAGCAATCCCCAAGCTCGTGCTCATTATGATCGCAGTCTTGGTATTAAGCACGCACCTAATAGCGCATCTCAGACAGCAAGGCGATCGGCTACTCCTAAACGTGAATACCATCTAAATGAAGATCAAAAACTTGAGCGCTGGTTTAAGCAAGTTTACGAACCAATCACGGAAATGCTTGAGGTAATTCTCGATAGTGTAGACGAACAAATTGATGAGCTAGCTGCTGATCCTTATGATGATGGACTCATGGAAGATTTTGAGGATTATATTGACGAATGTCGTGGCTCGTATGCCAAGGCTCAGATTTTCTTCCGTGGAGTGCCTAACCCTGCTTCCGCCGCAGGAATTGCCAGCTATCTTTATCATTGCCTCAACGCGATTAGTGACGGAATTGAAGAGTTAAATTATTTCACGCTTAACTTTGACGATTGCCATTTGCACACAGGACAAGAGCTATGGCGCAGGGCTGACGAAATGCGTTATTGCGCTCAGGTCGCTATGCAAAGCTTGCAAACGATTTAGGTTGGCTGTAAGACTTAAAAAGCATAAGCGATAACAAGCGCCGCCTATGCTTTCTGGGCTTTGTACGGGAAACCCTACCCGATTAGGTAGAGTCCCCCTAATGTGCTAATCGAGAAAAGTAGTTAATCTGGTATGAGATTAAAGATTAACAAAGTTTAGGAGTTGGAAGCCTCATGGCTAAAGTAGTTGGAATCGACTTAGGTACGACAAACTCAGTTGTCGCCGTCATGGAAGGGGGCAAGCCAACGGTGATTGCAAACGCGGAAGGCTTCCGTACCACACCGTCAGTTGTTGCTTATGCCAAAAATGGCGATCGCCTTGTTGGACAAATTGCCAAGCGCCAAGCGGTAATGAACACTGATAATACTTTTTACTCAGTCAAACGCTTTATTGGTAGACGTTATGACGAAGTTAGCGGCGAATCCAAGCAAGTCGCTTATAAAGTAATGAAAGTTGGCGAAAACGTCAAAATTGACGCACCTGCGGTTAGCAAACAGTTTGCTCCTGAAGAAATTTCTGCACAAGTACTACGTAAGCTAGTTGACGATGCTAGTAAATACTTGGGCGAAACAGTTACCCAAGCCGTTATTACCGTTCCTGCTTATTTTAACGACTCGCAACGTCAAGCTACCAAAGATGCTGGCAAAATCGCGGGTGTTGATGTTCTACGCATTATCAACGAGCCAACCGCAGCAGCATTGGCTTATGGTTTAGATAGTAAGACTAACGAAACCATCCTTGTGTTTGACCTTGGCGGCGGTACATTTGACGTATCAATCCTTGAAGTTGGCGACGGTGTATTTGAAGTAATGTCTACCAGTGGTGACACCCACCTTGGCGGCGATGACTTTGATAAAAAGATCGTAGACTTCCTTGCTAGTCAGTTCCAATCTGCTGAAGGAATTGACCTTCGCAAAGATAAGCAAGCATTACAACGCTTAACTGAAGCAGCTGAAAAGGCAAAGATTGAACTTTCGAGCGTTACTCAAACTGAAATCAACCTCCCTTTCATTACCGCCACTCAAGATGGTCCTAAGCACTTAGATACCACCTTGACCCGTGCCAAGTTTGAAGAACTTTGTTCTGACTTGATTGATCGTTGCCGTATTCCTGTCGAGCAAGCAGTTCGTGATGCCAAAATCGACAAGTCTAAAATCGATGAAGTAGTTCTCGTTGGTGGTTCAACCCGTATTCCTGCGGTACAAGAAGTTGTTAAAAAGATTCTTGGCAAAGACCCTAACCAAAGCGTTAACCCTGATGAAGTAGTAGCGATCGGTGCAGCCGTTCAAGCGGGTGTATTGGCTGGTGAAGTCAAAGACATTCTCTTGCTTGATGTAACTCCTCTATCTCTTGGTGTGGAAACTCTTGGTGGGGTAATGACCAAAATCATTCCACGTAACACCACAGTTCCTACCAAGAAGTCAGAAGTCTTCTCGACTGCGGTAGATGGTCAAAGCAATGTTGAGATTCATGTGCTGCAAGGCGAACGTGAAATGTCCAACGACAACAAGAGCTTGGGAACCTTCCGTCTAGATGGAATCCCTCCTGCTCCTCGTGGCGTACCTCAAATTGAAGTTGTCTTTGATATCGATGCCAACGGTTTGTTGTCGGTAACTGCTAAGGATAAGGGAACTGGAAAAATCCAAACCCTCTCAATCTCTGGTGCTTCGACCTTGCCTAAGGATGAAGTTGAGCGCATGGTTAGTGAAGCTGAGCGTAATTCTTCTGTTGATAAAGAAAAGCGTGATCGCATTGAAACGAAGAATCAAGCTGACTCTTTGGCTTACCAAGCTGAGAAGCAAATCAAGGATCTTGGCGATAAGGTTCCTCAAGCTGACAAGACTAAGATCGAAGGACTTGTTAAAGACTTGCGTGAAGCGATTAGTAAAGATGAACACGAAGCGATCGCTAGTCAAACTGAAGAGTTGAAGCAAGCTCTATATGCGCTTAGCTCGTCTGTCTATCAGCAAGGCAGCAGTGAAGCTCCAACTGGAGATGCTGCTCCTGAAGATGGAACTAAGGATGCCGCTAGTGGTGATGATGACGTTATCGATGCTGATTTCACAGAATCGAAATAGTTAATTCGTAAAAGAGGGTGGGCG
>JAYVVP010000312.1:0-3158 GCA_043786935.1 Pseudanabaena sp.
CTCTCGGCAGCAAAATTTAAGATGCAATCCACTCCATTTACTGCCGCCGCAAATGCCCTTTCCACATCTTCGGGATTGGCAATATCACCTTGAATAAAGGTAATGCGATCGCTAACATCTTTAAGGTTATCTAGATTACCTGCATAAGTGAGTTTGTCTAGAACCACAATCTTCCATGTCGGATGATTAGCGATCGCATAATGTACATAATTAGAGCCAATAAAACCTGCTCCACCTGTAACAAGTACCGTTTGAAATAATTCCTGAGATGATTCTGAACTCATGCAAATAACTCCGCTTCTTTTAATAATTTGCCTACAGCATCTTTAGTAGACAAAACTGGTTGTCCATCAATTTGCCATGCGATCGCTACTTCAGGATCATTCCATAGTAAGCAACGCTCCTCACTTGGCGCGTAGTAATCTGTGGTTTTATAAGCAACTTCTGCTATGTCAGATAAGACGGCAAATCCGTGGGCAAATCCTGCAGGTATCCAAAGTTGTTGACAATTTTCGGCACTCAAAATAAAGCTCACCGACTTACCAAGGGTCGATGAGCTTCTCCGTAAATCTACAGCAACATCCTGAATTGATCCTGCTAAAACTCTAACTAATTTGCCTTGTGGCTTGCCAATTTGGTAATGCAATCCACGTAAAACATTTTTTTGCGATCGCGAATGATTGTCTTGCACAAACGAGATATCTAGTCCTGTTTTTTCTACAAAAAACTTGTGGTTATAGGACTCATAAAAAAAGCCCCTTGAATCAGCAAAGACCTTAGGCGTAAGCAGTAAAATATCAGGGATTGGTGAGATCTCAACTTTCATGCAGTTTTTCAATAGTAGGTTTTCAATGAAAGCCTTTCGATATCAAAAAAATGATATTTGCAGGAACTATTCCTAACGTCAAAAATTATAATACTACGCTTTTTGAGTCAATATTAAGAATGAGATCCCCTGATTTTTGTTGAAGATAAAAAGCAAACTGTTACAGTCACCAAAATCGCTTAGTGTGTCACATTTGTTGGGAGGTTGATCAGGACTAAAAGCAAATTGTCTTTCTGGCTAATCGCTTAATCCAATTTGGCAAAGTTAGCGGTTTACGTTCAATGTTCTGAGTATTCTTCTTGGCGATCAAGTGAGGTCAGGGTCAAAAATCCTTTCGTATGTATCCCAATCATCGATAAAAGATCTTTGAAAAGCTTTGCATTTTAGGGCTTCTCTGCTTCAGATTAAGAATGAATTGATCCATTGGGCATTGTTGCTCCTTTGAGGTTGACACTTGTTAGTTTGACCATAATCTTTTCGCCAAAACCAACTTTTGCACCACTCAAATTTGCTCCGCTTAAGTCAGCACCACTTAAATCTGCGCCAATCAAATTAGCACCCCGTAGATCAGCATTTTGCAAATTAGCTTGGAATAAATTGGCGCGAAATAGATTTGCCCCTTGCAGATTAGCGCCTTGAAAATTTACACGATGTAAAAAAGCATCTGTCAAATCGGCATTGCTGAGATTGCTATAACTAAGATTTCTGCCTTCAAGATATTTTTCACGCATATTTGCCCCACTTAAATCGGAGCCAGACAGATCAGGCTTTTGGAGAGTCTGTTGTGCTTCTGGGGTGAATTGTTGGGATGTTGTTCTATGAGGATCGGGCTGATATGTCTGTTTACTTGTTTGCTGACGCGATTGGTATGACTGATAGGGTTGATAAGATTGAGATTGATATGGGCGATAAGATTCGGAAGGATGTTCTGAAGTCTGTCTTTGAGATTGATTTGTACTCTGGTACTTACTTTGTTGATACTTAGTTTGTTGATGTGAATATTGTCTATTGCTCTGATTTGCGTTTTGATGTGAATA
Source organism: Pseudanabaena sp. (assembly GCA_043786935.1). GTDB lineage: Bacteria > Cyanobacteriota > Cyanobacteriia > Pseudanabaenales > Pseudanabaenaceae > Pseudanabaena. Next base: position 1,864 of record JAYVVP010000312.1, read on the forward strand.
TTTTGCTTGCAAGTTCGATTCTTTTAGTTCCGCAGCTTTTCGCACGCTATCTCTTGCATGATTAATTTCTTTAAGTTTTTCTTGAGCTTGCAATTGCAGTTGCACATTTTCTCTAGGAATGCGATCAGGATGCCATTGTAAAGCCAGTGCTTTATATGCTTTATTTACATCTTCTAGAGTCGCATTAGATTTTAAACCTAGAAGTTTGTAGCATTGATAAATTTCCATAATTTGTCGATTCCACAGCGACATTAATTTTAGTTTACACTGACCGATGATCCCCAGTGTATCAAAACAATCAATGAAAATATTCTGAAATTGATTGGTTAATCTTTACTTCGCCATCCATATTGAGTGAATGTACACCTACTAGGCTTGGGGCTTGAAATGGGGCATTGAGAAAAGACCAATCACCCTTATAAAATTCTTGCGGCGAAATAAGTTAGATGCTTGGCGTAGTTCTTTACTCCAGCGATGAGAGTTTCTGCTTCTAAAAATCCTTCTCGGGTAAGGCAAACTACAGGAACGCCGACTCGTAAAGCTTCGGCTAATGTGCCGTAACCAGGTTTGGTGATCAGACGATCGCATACGACCATCAGATCGACAGGACGCAGGCGATCGCTATTAACTTTGGTGAGATTTGGTAAATCAGGGGCATCGCGATCAAAGGTGATAAATTGCCAATCGGAGAAGTTTGCAAGATTTTGATAAGGGATCGACTGCAAGCTAAGCCCTCCAAAGGTCAGTAGAGCCGTGGGGCGATCGCTATCTAAATTGAACTTGTTGCGGATATACTCAGCCGAATATTTGGGAGAAGCTCCAGTTAGACCCACATCTTCAATATTGGGGAATGAACCCATCGGTTCGGCGAATGGTAGGCGAAACAGGCGATCGCAATGACTATAAGCTTCGGAAATTTCATCTGCTAATTCGATAAACTTGCCACCCCAATCACGATAAATAAAATCCCAGCCAAAATTACCGACCATCCAACAAGGAATTTTTGCAGCTTTGGCAATTAGAGAAAGCATTGGGGGAATATCTCCCATTATTAAATCGACTTGATTTTCTTGTAAAAACTTGACTTCATTTGCCATCAAATCTGCTTGATTTGCTCTGATTTTTTGCCATGCTGCAAAAGTAGCCTTGATCGGTCTGTAAACTATCAATTTGGATCACACCCACATCAAATACACGCTGATGATAGACAAAGTCGCCTTCGATGTATTCTTCCAATAACCAACACGGAGCCGTTGTCGCAATAATTAATTTGATATTAGGCGATCGCTTTTGTA
>JAYVVP010000313.1:0-8862 GCA_043786935.1 Pseudanabaena sp.
GTTGGGCTTTCTTGGTCACAGTTGTTTTCTATTCGATATGTCTTTTAACTGGCTTCAAATATACTTTTTTGTGTCTCACTTGACGGAACCAGTACCAAGGAATCGAAAGTCCCGTATATGACATGAATTAGAAATTGGTATTGCTTGTAAAATCCAGAAAAAACTTAAAAGTAAAACTTAGAGCTTTAAATACATTCTAAATTAATCATTAAATCTAAATATAGCTAGTTATTTCGATATTCGGGCAAATAGCCTCACAATCAAAATCTTTCTTAATAATGACGAAATCGCGAAAAATAAGTCTTTAGCAGATTAAACTAGTCATTATCAAAGGCGATCGCCTTTAAGTTCAAAGCATCAAAGATTTATGAAGTATGGCTACCACTACTGCAACAACTCTTCCTCAGGTTGAAATGTTGGCGACTGTCCGCAATCGCAAAGCCTTGATTACTATTGTTGAACCTACTCAAGTCACGTCCGCAGGAATTTGGCAATTGGTGCAGGTTCAATATTACCCCTAATTGGTAAAATGCTTTAAGAAACTGTTAGTACTTTCCCAATTAAGTACATAACGCTCAATAGTCTCAAGAGCATAAGCTCCAGGGAGTAGAAGTTGAAACTTGCTGAAGCGATAGAGAGGAAGCTGAGCAAGAATATTAGAGCGATGTGCTTCGCTTTGCCAGTCGAAAGACGATCGCAATCTATCTAAAGCCGATCGCAGTAGCTGCACACTCACCTCAGAGCTTTCGATCCCGATTTTAAAATTGTCGGCAATGACTTTCCATTCAGGGTGGAGATCGGCAAGGAGATATTTGATCGTGTAATTAATTTGTCCACCTGCAAATGTCCACCATGTAACGCGATCGCCGTCATCGATCGCCGCAAAAGATTGCTGACGAATGAGAACACCGAGATCTTCACGTTTTTCGGTGAGGGCATAACGAGATTGAGTGTCAATATAGGGATAGTCGATATCGGTAGTGAGAACTTCGCAAATTTTTTGACAGAGTTCATAGCTGAGGATTTGGGGCGAGAAACTATTCCAATTGGGCTTTTTACCTTTGGGAGAGAGGGCTACACGAATTGAGCGTTCTTTGTGATTGATCGCTTCGACTAGCCAAGACTTACCCCCTAAGAGGAAAGAACTCATGTTCGGCACTAATTTATCGGCGAAGTTTTGTTCTAGGGAACCAACGGTATAACCTGCTGCGGTCTTGACTTTATAGAGAACGGGGCTGCTGAACACAGCATAGAGTTCCATAAAGTTTTTGCGCCCAAATATCTTCTCGGCTCTTTCACCGATGGATAGTAAGCCGCCCGATTGAAAGAAATAACCTTCTGTAATGCCATGCTGAATCAAGATTTGATATTCAGATTCAGTGATGCCCTGAAAATCAGGAATGAGCGCTAATTGCTGCCAAGCTAGTTCGGGACTAATCGCGCCAAATTGCAAAGTGAGCGCCAGTAATTGATGGACTAAAACTGTCCATGTGCGGTTACAGCACTTTATCGACTCTACCCAGCCCGATCGCGCTAGTTCGACAATGGCGATCGCTTGCAGCACCGTCTCAATATTTTCACAATAAAAGGTAGTGTTAGCAGCCTTACCTGCCCGTCTGCCTGTGCGTCCCAATCTTTGCAAAAATGAGGACACGGTGCTGGGAGCATTGGCTTGAAGAACGAGATCAAGATCGCCAATATCAATTCCTAATTCGAGAGTGCTGGTGCAGAGAATACAAGCGTTAGTTCCCTTTTGAAAGTTCTCTTCGGCAGTTTCGCGTTCAGTGCGAGAGACAGAACTATGATGCACAAATACATCGGTACTGCGATCGCGCATTCGTTCCGCCACATCTTCAGCAAGCGCTCGACTTTGACAGAAAAACAGGCTCTTGTTACCTAGGGCTTTGCGACTGGCTTCACGGGAGATCGCGCCGATCTCATCACGCTGAAGGATCATAATTTCGCGCTTAGCAGGAATTTTGGGCGGATCAATGACGATGCGATCGCGTTGGGATGAGCCTTGCATCCAGTTGAGAATTTGCTCTGGATTACCGACGGTGGCGCTTAGTCCCACGCGCTGCACATCATGGGCTTGATATTTTAGATGGCGCGGCGCAGCCGTACTATCTAAAATTTGGTTATTGGCGGCGGTAATCAGACGCTCTAGCACCGAGAGTAAATGTGTACCGAGATCGCTACCTGCGAGGGCATGAATTTCATCAATAATTACCGCACGAAGATCACCGAAAAGCTCAGTGTGAGGGACTTTTGCTGATAGCAGCATCACTTCGATAGATTCGGGAGTAGTGAGGAGAACTTCGGCAGGTTCCTTGAGAAAAGCTTGCTTATCTTTCCCTTTAATATCGCCATGCCAGACAAAACTGCGTAAGCCCACCATTTCGGTATAAGTGGCAAAGCGATCGCATTGGTTATTCAATAAAGCTTTGATCGGCGCGATGTAGAGTATGCCCACGCCTTGTGGTTCATTCTCAATTAAATTTGCCAATAGCGGAAATATAGCGGCTTCAGTTTTGCCCCCTGCGGTCGGCGCGAGAACCACCGCATTTTTCCCGTCAAGGATGGCTTGACCTGCTAGTTCTTGGACGGGGCGTAATGATGACCAACCGAGGCGATCGGCGATCGCCTGTTGTAATCGGGGCGGAAATCTGGCAAAAGTGGAACGCATAACTAAAATTCAACAACGGCATAAACTTCATTTTCTTCTGGTTCAGGTTCGTAATAAGGCAAACCTGACTTGATGCGGAGTTCATCGTCATTAAGGATATCTTCGGGCAGAGCTAACGCACTGATCGGATCGAAGTCAGGATTATCCATAACCAAATCTAGAAGATTCACATATTGTCGTAAAAACTGGCGCGGCACTACCCCCACATCGCCTTTGAATCCTTTAGTTACTTCTGCAATCAGGCGATCAATAAATTCAAGGGTGATTTTCCGTTCTAAATGAATGCGATCGCCCGTATTAAAAAGTTCGCGCAATCTGAGAGCAACTTCCTTTAAACGAATGGCATCAAAGGGAGTGAGTTCCAATTGGGGCTGACGCGGACTGCTAAAACCGCTATAGGTTTCAAACTTGATGCGATCATGAAGAGGAGTTAGCCCCGCAATGCCGCGCTTCGTATCAAAAAAGTCAGGCGTACCTGTAAAAATCCATAGCAATCCATGAAAGCGATCGGCGGCATCACAGATTTGACGAATGCCATTCAGAGATTTACCGCGCACGTCTTGACGCATTCGCAAGATCGTTTCTGCCTCATCAATGACGATCGCCCAACCCTTGTAACCTGCTGCTTTAACGATCTGCAAAATGCCCAGCAAATAATCGAGGGCTTCACGGCTACCAATATCACCTTTAATCCCTGCAATTTTTTTGGCACTCGCCGCAACATTTTCACTGCCTGATAGCCAAGAAATTAGAGCGCTGGCTTCGGCAAAGTTGCCCTGTTGCTTGAGGGTAAAGATGGTTCGCAATACTCGCGTCCAGTAGCGATCGCCATCAACTCATCTAGCGCCACATCCCCCGCCTCGCGCCTTTGCCGCCACACTTGCCGCCTTGATTCGAGATTTTTCAGAGTGCGATCGCTCACCGCCTCCGCGATCCAACCATTCGCCGCACAAATATCGAGTCATTGATTATTCAAGCTATTTTGCAATAGCCACTCCACCATATAGCGCTCCGTAAGTAAACATCTGCGTCTTACTAGCGATTTCGTGCGGCTCCACCTTACCGCCATCATTCATCTTTTGATCAATACTTTCCCGTTCAGGATCATTCCAATATTGATAGATCCAGCCCAAGGTCGTATCATCGCGCCATGCATCCGCCTCAACCTTGTCTAGCTCCTCCACCAAATACCGCAAAGTCGCCGCAGGCATAGGCACAAGCTCAACATAGCCATTCAACCCGCCGCGCCCAAATAAACCTGATAAATTGATCGCCAGTTCATCAAAGACCAATCGCAACAGCAACCCATAGCCCTGATCTTCCTCTTGCAAAAACTCTGGCGCATAGTCCCGAAATTCCTTAAAAGCAGCGCTCTGCCATCCCCCCGTCACCAATTTTGGCTTCAGCAACCCCATCGCCTCTAAATGTTTAATCACCGCTAACCGATTTAGCCAAGTCGCCGCCGCTAATTTTTCGAGATCCTGCCGATGGCGATCGCGCAATTCCTGCCGCAGTGTCGCCGATTGCTTGCCCTTATAAACCGCAAGATCTCCCTTCACCAATTCTTCCAGATATTTCTCTAACCGCTCCTGCTTACAATGGCGCTCCTCATCTAGCTGCACCTGTTCTAGCTTTACACCCATCAAGTATGTGGACTCAACGGCGTTATGTAAGTCAGTAATCAGGCGATCGCGCAAATTGCGAATGGTCTTGGAGAGTTGAGCTTTAGTGGTTGGAGAGAGGTAGGTCATAGAGGAGAGCGATCGATTTCATTGGTAAATAAAGTTTCATAGAATGCTGCTTAAATCTTTGAAAGCCATATTTCAGATAAAAGCTAACGGCGGATTCATCCAAGGCTTCAGCAATCACCGCTAAGGAGGCAACTTGCTGCGATACATCAAGGGATTTTTGCAAAGCATCAACTAACATCAACTCTCCAAATCCTTGACCACGATAACGAAGACCCACCGCTAGACGACCTAATAATGTTGCTGGCAATTGGGGATATCGAGGCAGATTTTTGGCAAAGTTGTCATCAAGATCTGTAACTTCTATGGTGTAAGCCGAGAGAGTATAGTAAGCCAGAATGTAATTTTTAGATTGATCGTCAGGCGCATCTACAAGCACAAAGACAGAAGCAATGTATTTTTTCAGATCTTGGGATGCTTGCTTATGAATATAGCGATCAAGACTCTCATTGCCACAATCAAAACTACTGCGATCGTGTTTTTGGCGATCAAAGGATTCAATTTTAAGAATCACTATCCCCCCAACATTTGTTGATGTCGTAACGCCGCCGCTCTTAATCGCACATTAGGTTTACTAGGATTCAGGATTGCCTGTACAAAGGTTTCACTGTCTTCTAAATTCAGTTTCAGCGATTGATGACGGGCGATCGCTTGACAAGCAGAGGATTGGACACTGGCAATCACAAAATCAGTCAGGGTGCGTCCTTCGAGGTCAGCCGCCTTTTGCCAAAGCGCCTTAATCTCTGGACTAACACGAGCTTCTAATCTAGCAATAGTCTTTGATGGTGTTTTGAGACTACTCATAGGTTTGACTCCTAAGATAAAATCAAAATAAAATGATGCGTTGTCAGTTTTAATTATATACGGCAATTAGCCGTAAGTAAATTTATATCAATCGAATCCGTACATTTTTTTTATGCTCCAACTGCTTCAACAGGCGATCGCGTAAGGTATCGACTAAGGCATTTACCTCTTCAGGATTGCGAAGTTCGCGGTTGCGTAAATCCGTAAGCACATCAAGGGTAAGCACCTGCTCTTGAGTCTCTTCCGAAATTAGGCGATCAAGGGTGGCATTGACTTCGATTTCTGCTTGATCTAACTGTCGTATTGCCGAGTCGCGTAATTGGATGAGTGTAGGATAGAGTGTATCTTCCGTAGTTTTGATCTCCGCCTGTCGGATCGGACGGATCACATAGTCGGCTTTGTCTCCACTGAGTCGCGCAAAACCATGTCTCGTCTTTACCCTTGCCGCCACTACTTCCAGTTGCAACTATTGAGCATCGAGCAGTTCGCGCCGCACCTCCCGATAGCGCGTGGCGATCGCCTCAATGTTAGGGGTTAAACTGGCGAGATCGCGCCAAGGACGTTCCGCTTGCAGTTGTTGGCGTAGGGCGATCGCCATTGGTTCGAGATCTGCTAATTTACCCAGCCCACGCAACTGTTCCACGCAATGACTATAAACATCATGGGCTTTTTTGACTTGGGCAATCGCCTCATTGGTCAGTTCGCTATTTTCAATATTCAGGCGCTGAATCCCATCTTGCAAGGCATCTAAATGTCTTTTGACGGCTCTAACCGTGTCTTCGATTTGACGCGATTGACAGCAATCAGTGAGGGCTTTTTGCAATTTTTGCAAGCTGTCAGGGAGTTGGGGGCGATCGTCACTATTTTGATCGGCTACATCCTGTAACCGCAAGGGTAAACGGTTATATTTCCCTTCTAGCTCCCGCAATAGTGATGCTTTATAGGGAAAATATTTAAACACAGCATCGGCGATCGCTTCTTTCTCGCGGTCTAGTTCTACTTGCAAATAGTCATTAAAGAATTTACAAATGGCAGTGCGATCGCGAACGGTGATATCACTTTCTGTGGCAAGTAAAATTTCCGCCTTTTTCAGATCACGATCTTTTTTGAATAAATCCTCTACACCCGCATCGGCATAGGAACTAATCATTTGCTGATTTTCAGTGCGAATGCGAATTTTATTTGCCCGTAGCAGTCCCAACAAGCAAGCTCGCACCAGATCGGGTGCGTAGCCATAGGGCGCACTGCCAAATATGGTTAGGAGACTACTCCCCGCTAATCCATTATTTTTAGCGATCGCGTTATAAATCAAGGTGGGGATTTCACCATTACAGGTAGGTACATATTTCCCTGCATCAAGGCTCAATATCCCTAGTTCTCGCTCCATAAACTTGGGCGACACGCCCGAAAGTTGTTTTTTTAACAACTGCTCTAACTCACTAGGGACGATCGCCATGTCCTGAAAATAGGTATAGACCTCTGGCAAAATATGCTCGGCGGTGCGTTGCAATAGGCTCGAAAATGTCGAACCCTGCGCGTCCAGTTGCCGACCTCGAAAATAAAAGGTTCCCCGCACAAACGCATTAGCGATCGCTTCCTTAAGACTTGTATCTAGGCGATCGGCTTCTGACTGCTCCTCGAGCAATAGGCGCTGCTTATTAGGAGATAGCGCCGCAAATCTGCCTTGATATTTGCTAATCATTTGCCGAGATCGCACCTGTCTTCTGGCTAGTTCAGGGATATCCACCACATTACCGACAATCCATAACAGGCGATCGCGATAGGCTTCCTGTCCACTCTGAGCAATCCAGATTGTGACATCTTCTCTAAGATCATCACGGATATAGCGCAGATCGACAATTGCTGTCGCCGCATCATTGGGTGATATCAGACGCTCATCCTTACGCTGACGTTCATCGCTAAAGTAAGCCTGCCAACGGAAAGAACGCCCTTTATATTTGGGTGGTTCACTATTACCGACGAGATCCTTGAGTTTTTCCATCAAAAGCTCAGTCAGTTGGTCATCGGTCACAGGATGGCTATCTCGCTCCCTTTGCCATTCCTGCCCTGCGGAGCTTTGCAGTTTATAGCCCAATTTCTCAGAATAAGTAATATGTCCGCGATCGCGTAATTTATCGAGGGCAATCTGTACCTCTGGTTCATTGTTACCAGCGCTGAGGCGATCGTAAAGACATTGACTGATAAATTTTGCCGTCGTTGGCTGGGATTCTTGAATTAATTGTAATAAAGCGATCGCCTTCGCTACCTTGAGCACAATGGGATACTCGACTATTTGGCGATCGCCCAAGATCCGCGTCATCGTATTTTGAGTATCCACATCCAGCGCTGTCTGCTGGATCTCGTAAATCGCATCAATGGTGACTAAGGCTCCTAAAGGGCGAGCGCCTAGCCCTTGTGTGCGAAAGAGTTCCCCTAGCATTTGTAGCAACCCGCGCACCGCATAGTCATCACCCTTGACACGGGTTGAGGTCAAACGCAAACTACTGGTAATCTGCATAAACAGATCGATGTAGTTGGGCAGTAGGGGATAAACCTCTAAAAAATCTTCTTCAGAAATATTTTCACAGCCATAGGCATAAAGCTTCAAATCAGAGCGATGTTGTTGAAACAAGTTCCGCAACTCTGCTTCATGGGCAGGTGACTTTTGTAATAGCCGCTTATGCACAACATCGCGAATATTCGCAGGTGTTAGATGCACCCGAAATCTGGGCGGAAATCGATCCTTGAGCTTACCAATATTGCCTTGATCGATGCCATCCTCTAGTTGCTGCTGCCCCGTTGCCAACAGCCACACCCGCCCCTTTAGTTTTTGTCCAAGATCTTCTACAAAAGACTGTAACTTCAGCATCCGATTGTCATTTTGATGAATATATTGACTGACTTCATCAATGGTAATAAATAGAGTTTTTCTAGGAGCGCGACGATTGAGCATGGCAGCGATCGCCTTAGTCGTATCATCCACGGCTGACCCTAGCCCCGTTCTACTACCTGCCCGACTATCGATCCAACTCATCGGCTCAATGTACTTTTCAGGCTCAAGTCGATGCAAAATCAGCGAAAAATCTTCTTCGGCTAATTCACTATTTTTGATCTGCTCCCAAGGTTTACCGATTGTGGCGATCGCACATTCTAACAAAGTATCCCAACGCCCATCGATCTCTAACTTCAGTTCATGCTCCGCCACATAGTTGCTGGTTTTGCAATAGCCTAACCGCTTTTGAATTTCCCGCTTCGCCACTTGGTGAATATCCTCATTATCACGGGCTAAAGAGCCAATATCAAATACCACCGCGATCGCCTCAATGCGCTTGGTTAAACGTTGCCAAGCTTCTCTAAATTCGGCAGACTTAGGCGAATCATCCCGCGCCAATAATGCATCGGCTAGTTTTTGTCCATTGGGCATTTGGCGATCGTCTAACGCCAGCCCTAACAACTTGGCAAAGCTAGATTTTCCTGAACCATAAAACCCCGAAATCCAAGCCGCAGGCAAGGTCACACCCGCCCGACTTGGTTGTTCTAAATCTTGGGCGATCGCTTTAAGTAAGCGCACAAACTGCTCATGAATGCCCTGATTGGTACGAGTATGGCGCGGCTCATCTTCAG
>JAYVVP010000314.1:0-22413 GCA_043786935.1 Pseudanabaena sp.
CCAGAGCGATCACCGATATAACAACCCACAATTTCACGAGTCTCAACATCAATGGCAAGCCATACCCACTGTTTATTGCCTTTGTCATCCACAAAAGACAGTTCGGCAAGGCTCACTGACCACCATAATTCATCCATCTCTACGATCAAGCGACGTTTGGGTTTAGGTGCTACCTCTACCTGTTGAGCAACATTTTCATATTGAACATCCTATTTATTTCGTTGAGGTTCAGTTTCAAAAAGATGTGAGTTTTTATTGGCGTTTCTTTTGTAAAATGTTTATCTACTTACGTCAATATTAGCCCATTCAAGATTGGCAAGCGGTGATCATTTTTGCAAAACGAAGTATTGAGCCAGATTTCCCGCGTCAATATCGGGGATTACTGCCCCAGCTTCATCGTGTGTACTTGGATAAGTTAAGTATTGATCCGAGTCAGACGATCAGTGTAAATATTGCGGAGTTGGTAACCTCAAATGAAGATGTGGCTATAGAAACGGCTAAGGCGTTAATCGCCCAAACCCGCCGACAGATAAATGATTCGGGGTTTCAGTAAATAGTGCTAGACTTGGCAAAAGTGGTTTTAGTTTACAAACTTGGCAAGGACAGAGAATAGGAGTTAAGGATTATGTTTACGAAAGAGGAGATGAAAAAGGCTTGGCTGGTTCAGGAGTTCATAGAAGAGGCTAAGCTTGAAGGTAAAGCTGAGGGTCTACAGGAAGCTAGCTGTGCGTTGGGTGGCGACTAATATGTTGAAAATAGGGATATCACCTGAGTAGGTGGCTGTGGTGACAGGGCTAACTTTGGAGCAGGTTCACAATTTATCGAAATAGTGGCTGGTGATGCTCAGACCGTCTAAGAATTATCTGAAGTCTTAAGGTAGATGTCAGCGATCGCCTACGTCATATTCTCAGCAGAAAACCTTCGGGAATTTGTTAGAGATGGGGAACAGTAAACTTTTGATGACTAAAATACGACAGAAATCTTTTGATAGCTTCTACGCGATCGCTTGTTCATATTTCTTTGCGTCAAATAAATTTTGGCGATCGCTTTTGCCATAGTCTTTAGCTCAAAAAACAAGCGATCGCTATCAGACTAAATCCAAAACCCCACTACAAAAATCTTTTTAAAACCTCTACGGTCGCTTGTCCCGTTTTTTCCCAACTAAATTGGGTGGCTCTTTGTAATCCAAGCTGAGAAAGATGCGATCGCAGTCCAGTGTCATTAGCGATCGCTTGCATTGCATTGGTAATTTCTTCCACTTTGTAAGGATCGATCAAAATTGCCGCATCACCAGCAACTTCTGGTAAGGATGACAAATTAGACGTAATCACAGGAGTCCCGCAAGCCATTGCCTCCAGTACAGGTAACCCAAAGCCCTCCCACAGCGATGGAAATACTAAAGCGATCGCCCCATTAATTATTTTGGGTAAATCATCGTAAGGTACATAATCCAAAAGTTTTACTTGATCAGCAATACCTAACTCTTGGATTTGTTTTTTTAAAGCTGGAGTATAGCGATCATCTGAGGGGCCAGCTAACCAAAGTTGGTATTCGCGATTTGATGATAAGTTTGCAAAGGCGGAAATTACACGAATAATATTTTTATAGGGATCGTATCTACCAATGTATAAAAAGTATGGTGAATGATTAGGCGATCGACGCTGTAAATCTTCTTCTATTATTGGTCGAAAATGATTGGAATCATAAGCTAAAAGAATGGGTGTGATCTTGTTAGCTGAAATATTGCAAAATTTAACAATATCTTGAGCAGTAGATTGAGAATTACAAATAACATGCTCTGCTTGTTTTAGGACTTGTGGTACATAGTAACGATGATAAGGGGTAAGAGGAGAAAACCGTTTAGGAAAGCGCAAGGGTATAAAGTCATGAACCATTACTAAGCTTCGACATTGTGACCATAGTGGTGCTTCGGAGATTGGAGAAAATATAAGCTGAGACTTAAGTTCTTTATAGATTTTAGGTAATTGAAATTGAGTCCAAGCTAAGCGCTTAAAATGTCCATTTGTTCCATAGGCAGGGGTTAAATCATTGGGAATAGAATAGCAGTTAAATTCAGAATATATTTCAGAGATTAATAAGGTTGGATTAATCTCTTTTAGATAAGGGAAAACATTTTTTGTATAGTTGCTTATACCCGTTGCGTTTGATAATAGATGCGATAAGTTAATTATTACCTTACTATCGCGGCGACTATTCACAATATCCATCACAAAATACTTCTATATACTTCTAATGTTTTTTTGGCTGTATTTTCCCAAGTAAAAAGACTAGCCCTTGTTTTACCTTTACTAATTAAATCTTGTCGCAATTGGCGATCGCTAATTACTTAGTTCGGTAAGATCACTCTCAACCATACTTTTTACTAAACTTTTAAATGAATACTGAGGTTTCCAACTAATTTGAGTTTGAATTTTACTAATATTTCCTACCAATTGGACTGGTTCATCAGGGCGGTAAAAATCTGGATCAACCGAAACATAATCTTGCCAATTTAGATTGACATACTTAAAAGCACAATCTACTAGCTCACGGACAGAATGAGTTTCGCCACTACTGATAATATAGTCGTCGGGATTATCCTGTTGCATTATTAACCACATTGCTTCAACCGCATCCTTAGCGTGACACCAATCGCGACGAGCCTCAAGATTGCCTAGTTTTAACTCATTAGTTAAACCCATTTTTATCATGGCTGCCGCACGAGTAACTTTACGAAATACGAACTCAGTGCCTCTGCGAGGTGATTCATGGGTATAGGTAATGCCGCAACAAGCATATAAATTATAGTACTGACGATAATTTGTAGTGATCCAATGAGCATAGGCTTTGGCAGTGCCATAAGGATTACGAGGACGAAAAGCGGTTTTTTCTGTTTGAGGTGATTCGTCTGGCTGCCCAAAAACTTCACTACTCGATGCCTGATAAAACTTGGCATCGGGTTTTGTTCGGCGAATAGATTCTAGTAAGCGAGATACCCCAATAGCCGTATATTCGGCTGTTAATGAGGGTTGTGTCCATGAAAGAGGAACATAGCTTTGAGAGGCAAGGTTATAAATCTCGTCTGGTTGAGACTGGGTGATCGCATCCATCAGGGAAGACTGATCTAATAAATCACCTGAAATAATATTGATATCGTTAGTAAAATGACTAATACGAACGAGATTACTAGTACTAGAGCGGCGAACTAAACCATAGACTTGATAACCTTTTTCTAGTAGTGTCTCAGCTAAATAAGAACCATCTTGTCCAGTTATTCCAGTAATCAGCGCTTTTTTCATGAAATTTGTTAAAAAGTAAAAATATTAGTTTATCAAATAATTTAATAAGGAATCTAAACAGTAATAGTTTTGCAAAACTGATTCAATAAGGTTTCCGAACAGTTATGATCAATATCTGCGAGTTCCCTCCCAACATAGTCAATAAGCATCTTTTGTCTGGACGTTGGGGAAGATATAACATCTTCAATAAAACTTGAATATAGTTGAGCGCAATACTCTGGAGAATGTTCTTTTAAAATGTAATCATGAGCATTTTTGCCTAAAGAAACTCTTAAATCAGGATTTTCTGTCAGCGTAATTAAAGCTCTCAGTATCTCTGTTATCTCATCGCATTGATTTGGATTTGGAATTTTAAACACCATTTGATCTGAGAAATCTGAAAATGAACCTATGTCTGTCACGATAGTAGGTTTAGCGGCAGATAAAATTCTGAGAAGAGAAGCAGAGCTTTCGCCTTTAAATGGGAATCTTAAATTCACGCAGATATTTGATATCTCTATATATCTATAAAAGTCGGGCATACAGACATAGCCAGTAACTTTGACATGTCCATCTAAACCAAGTTTACTAATTTCACTTTCTAAGCTGATTGAACCAGAATATTCAGTTCCACCTACAAATATCAAATAAGCATTTGGCTGTCTATTCAAATACTCTTTGAAAGCCCGAAGAATTGGCAATGGACGCTTGGTAGAACTGATAAATCCAAAAGATGAAATCACAAAACTACCATTGGGAATGCCAAGTTCTATAAACTCATCCGCCAAACTTCTGTGGCAGGGGATAAAAGTTGGAACTAACTGCGGTATCCGAACAATATAGTCATTGTCCTTACTAAAATCTCTAATCGCAGCATCATAAGCCCATTTACTGTGAACGATAACCCCCAAAGATCTGGTGAAAATTCTTCTATTTATATAAATTCCAGACTCAGGTAATGTCTCATGTATATTCAATTTCCCCTTTTGCAAAAGCTCCATTATTTCCAATGATCTGTCTTTGCCGTAGTTATGTTCTAACTCTTGGAGAAGATTGACACTTAAATCTGGCTTATTTCCTTCTATATAATTAATTAACCCTCCTAAATAATAATCGTGTAAAACAGATATTCCTGTGTATCTCATTAAATGAGAATACATGTAGCAGTGATAACTACTGTTGCCAAATTGGTAAACAATAGATTTATAGGCTTGCAGTTTTAGCCTTTCTTCAAATTGGGTATCTAAAAACAAATCATTGAAAGCAGTCGGATTTTTGATGTCAGGTAAAAATCCATAATCTTGATATATATCAATCTCATAATGTTTACGTAAAAATGGAACTAAGTCTTGACTATAGTCCGCTATCCCAGACTTCGTGGATGTATATGGACTAAAAAAAGCAATGCAATATTTATCATTAATCTTTTGCGATCGCCTGAATGAAATCGAAGATTGCAAGTCATTACTTACTTGAAACTTACTAATCATTTTTTGGCTAACAGATTGCCATGAAAATTTTGCAGCTTGGCAAATAGCTTCACTGGATTTTGATTCTCTTAAATCATCATCAGATAGAAATTTCTGAATGGTTTTAGACATATCATCTGGTGAATAAGGATCAAATAATTGTTCAGGTGAGCCTAATATTTCTGGTAGAGATGAAACGTTACTCGCAATTGAGGGAGAACCACAAGAGAGCGCTTCTAATAAAGGTAGTCCAAATCCTTCATAAAAAGAAGGGAAAACAAATAAAGAACAAATCGAATATAACGCTCTAAGTTCTTCTTCTGAGACATAATTCGTGATGATTAACGAATTGCTAACTCCTAAAACGGATGCAAGGTTAGTGAGTTCTTGCACAAAGAACTCACTAACCTTGCAAGCAATAACTAACTGATAGGAATCACACAAGTTAAAAGGCAGTTTAGAAAACCCTACTACCAAACCTTCAATATTTTTTCTCCAGTCTTCCCCACCAGTGTAAAGGATAAATTTTTTTGAAATACTAAACTTGTCTTTAAAAGTTCTCAGCCATTCTTTGCGCTCATCACCTAAAATTGGAGTGAAAAATGAAGAAACCCCACCAGAAACATTAATAACATTATCAGGAGATATATTAAGATATTTGATTAAATCCTGACGTGTAGACTCAGAAATAGAAAATATAAAATCTGCATTTTCTATGTTTTTCAATCGACTCATATAAAACTTATGTTGGTTAGAATCACTTAAGTATCTTTGAGAAAAAATAAGTGGTATCAGATCATAACAAATAGCAAAAATCAGACAAGGGAAGTCAGTATAATCAGGTATTGTAGAGTCAGTACTCTCCATTGGACTACATATAAATACGGCATCCACAGCCCAAGAGATTAGGACAGTTTTGAGAAATAGATCATTTGCTGGAGAATCACCAATTTTAGGGTAATGGACAGTTTGATATAAAGAACATTGATCTAACTCTTGGGGAGCAGGCAAATTGCCATTTCCGAATAAAATATATTCATTTTGATTGTCTTGTTCAAGTATGCCTTTTATGATCGAATATGTATAACGCCCGATCCCCCTGTTTCTTGAATTTTTTGTTTGCAACGCTTGAACATCAATAGCAATTTTCATGACAAATATTTTTTAAAACAACTTAAATAGATTCTAAATTCTCGAGGTCTTTTTTCTTGCAAACTAACATCGCAACAGCTCCAGGAAGATAGTTTTCAAGATTATGTTGTTTACAAGCAGCTTCTGATTCAACTTGAGTAACAGTCCAATTAAAATTATCTAAGCGTATTCCATAAACTGATTTGATAACTTCAAAATCCTTAAGCAATTCCTGCAATGAATTACAGTCATAAATGCGATGGACAGGAGTTATAGCTTTTTCCCCATAAGGGACTGTTAATATAAAGAATCCCTCATTCTTTAGCAATAAGTTGATTTGCTTAACTGCTTGAAAATCATAGCCTTCAATTGGTTTGTCACCGTACCAACCTAAACCGATATGCTCAAGAGTTGAAAGAGCAATTATACAATCAAAACTTTGTTTCGGAAATACAGGCTCACAAATATCGCTCACAACAAACTTGAGATTAGGATGAGATAGAGATATAGGACGAATGTCGATAGCAGTTACCGAGTAGTTTAAACTTGCTAATTCGTATGAAAGAAGACTTTCACACGCTCCAACATCTAAAATTTTGATATCATTTGACTCATAGAAACAAGATAAAGATTGTAATATAAAAGATTTTTCTAAAATTCGTTCAGTTGTACCTAGCCAATAGGATGCACCATCATCTCTGTATCCAACTAATACAGGATCATTAAACCATAAACCACTTAGTTTTTGAGATTCTTCATGGGACAACAATATTTTATTAGTGCGAAGCTCCTGAAGTTTGCTTTCCAATATTTTATTAGTGCGAAGCTCCTGAAGTTTGCTTTCCAATTGTAAGATTTTGTCACTTATATCCTTATCTTTCAAGGATTGGTCATGCATTCTCTGCATCAAATCATATAAAAACTGCTTTACAGCGGAATTAAAGAAAACTTGCCTTTTCAATATCGGCCAAGCTATTGCTTTTAAAATATTCTTTAAAAACTTACGGCTTCTGGATGGGTAGTTATTATTGAAAAACAATGAATAGTTTCCTTCCATTTCTGGTAAGTAACTATTAAAAGTAGACTTGTTAGCATGATTCTCTGGTAATGCTTTTTCATTATTAGAATTTGTCATTTTATTTAACCTTACTGCTTCTTGATACACAAATTTTAGACGTCCAAGCATATATTTAAAGCTAATTTAACCTAATAGTTTTATTGGAAGCTTGATGTGTTGCCCTACCCAACAATATGAGTACTTTAGAATTTTTTTTAAGGCTTTAATTTAAGAATTGCTCTTTGTAAATCGACGTTTTAAAGTAACTGAACTATAAGACTTTGTATCAAGAACTCAAAGGAGAATATTTCAGGTTATGATTACGGCATAACGTAGATTCATAGGATTTATTACATCATTAAGATTAACACAATCAAAGTTATAAGATACTAGATAATTTTAGAGATTTCCCAGAGTTATTGAAGGTGATTTCCTTAAGGCTAGTCTAAAACTTTAAGATCAGCGTCAACCATTAGCTTTACTAATCCTCTAAAGGAGATTTGGGGTTGCCATCCCAACTTTTGCTTTGCCTTAGAGAAGTCTCCTAGCAATATATCAACCTCGGCAGGTCGAAAATAACGTGGATCGATTTCCACATAATCTTCCCATTTGAGATTGACATAAGCAAAAGCTTCCTCCAAAAACTCTCTTACTGAATGGGTTTCGCCCGTAGATATTACATAGTCATCTGGTTGCTCCTGCTGTAACATCAACCACATTGCTTCTACATAGTCCTTGGCATATCCCCAGTCACGCTTAGAGTCAAGATTGCCAAGATAAAGTTTTTTTTGCTTGCCAGCAACTATATTAGCGATCGCTCTAGTAATCTTGCGAGTCACAAAAGTCTCACCACGCCGTGGTGACTCATGGTTAAACAAAATGCCATTGCAAGCAAACAGCCCATAGGACTCGCGGTAATTAATCGTTTGCCAATGGGCATAGACCTTCGCACAGGCATAAGGACTGCGAGGATAAAAAGGGGTGTCTTCATTTTGAGGAACAGCCTGAACTAAACCATACATCTCTGAAGAACCAGCCTGATAAAAACGAATCTCATGACCATTGCGC
Source organism: Pseudanabaena sp. (assembly GCA_043786935.1). Lineage (GTDB taxonomy): Bacteria > Cyanobacteriota > Cyanobacteriia > Pseudanabaenales > Pseudanabaenaceae > Pseudanabaena. The sequence goes on from JAYVVP010000314.1 coordinate 8,004, forward strand.
TGCTGATAGTCACGGATTGCTTCTAATAGCCTCAAAGTACCCATACCCACCGCATCAACGGTATATTCAGGAGAATCAAAGCTAACCCGTACATGGGACTGTGCACCAAGGTTATACACTTCATGGGGTTGCACATCCTCTAAGATGCGTCCTAGCGTCGTACCATCAGTGAGATCTCCGTAATGCAGAAACAGCTTTGTTTCAGGCAAATGAGGATCTTGATACAGATGATCGATGCGACCTGTGTTGATTGTAGAAGAACGGCGAATAATCCCGTGTACCTCATAGCCCTTGGCTAGTAATAGCTCTGACAGATAGGAGCCATCTTGTCCTGTGATGCCTGTGATTAACGCCCGTTTTGAGTTACCCATGAATATCTTTTTTGTCTTTTTAAAATTCTAAAAAGTAGTCTTGCTTAGCATACTTAAAAACTGACCAATATTTTGAACAATAGGCATGAAGAAATTATACGACTAGCCTCAGATAACACTATCTAAATAGGATTTTACAACCTCTTTTGAGTCCCCCGCCAACTTAAGACTGCCTTTACTAAGCCAAATCGCTTGGTCACAAGACTTTTGAATAAAATCCATTGAGTGCGACACCACTAAAATCGTCACATGGGATTCCCAAAATTTATCAATACGTTTTTGACATTTGTTTTTAAAGCTTTCATCACCCACCGACAATACCTCATCAAGGATTAATATTTCTGGTTGGATATCGGTAGCGATCGCAAAGCCCAACCTTGCTACCATGCCCGAAGACAAACCCTTAACAGGCACAAATCGATAGTCTTCCAGCTCAGCAAAATCAAGAATTGAGTCGATCCGTTCCCTCATTTCGGCTCTAGAAAAACCTAGTAACACTCCATACAGCAGGATATTATCCATCACCGATATTTCTGAGTCAAAACCCGCACCCAATTCAATCAAAGGCGCAATCTGACCACGGACTCGTACAGTGCCAGTAGTAGGCTGCAAAATCCCTGAAATCACCTTTAAAAGTGTAGATTTACCCGCCCCATTACTACCAATGATGCCAATTTTTTCACCCTTTTCTACTACTAAATCAATCTTATCCAAAACTAATTTCTTAGCTGGCTGCCGATATTTCCCCTCAAAAAAAGATAGAACAGTTTTCTTTAGGTCATAGGAAAACTCCTCTTGCGTCCTGCGCCACAGAGATATTTGATCTAATCTAATCGCTTCTTCCGTCATTTATAACAAGTCCATAAACTGCGATCGCGAGTGGTGAAAATAAGCCCAACCCAAAACCGCAAAGATCGTACCACTTAACAAAGCACTAGCTACCATCATCACATCAGGGAGATTGCCAGAGAGCGTAATCTGCCTTAGACTCTCGATGATCGGCGACAGTGGATTAATACTTAAAAAAGGTTTGACGGCAGGTGGCACGATTGCCGCAGGATAGAAGACAGGACTAGTGATCCACAGCATAAAGGTGATTAGCTCATAAAAATAGGGCAAGTCACGAAAAAACACATAGAGGGCGCTCATAAAAAAGCCTACACCCACGCAAAAAAGTACTAAGGCAACAAAAGGTAAGAGTATGGCAAAAACATTAAGTAAATTGTGGGACTTGATTAAAGCCACGATCGCTAATAACGGATATGCCCCCATCAAAAACTGAAACACATTTGCAGTTATCATCGAAACAGGAAAAACACTCACAGGCAAACGGATCTTGTTAAGTAGTGCCCCATTGCCAACTACACTGCTCAGGGCTTGGGAAGTTGAAGCCGAGAAGAAATTGATTACAAGCAGCCCCGTCAAAGCTGCCAAGACATAATTCACAATCGAGTCATCATAGTATTTGGCAAAGGTTGCACCAAAAATAGCAGTATATAGACTGGTCATAATTAATGGATTCAGCAATGACCAATAGATCCCCAAAAATGAACCTCGATAACGCACTTTTAGATTGCGCCCCACCAAGACCTGCAATAGTTCTAGGTAATGTTGCAAATCTTTGCTGATGTATTTATTGCTTAATGACAGACTCATTAGGAGTCAATACCTCGTTATGATCTCTTGGGCTTGAATGTATCGACTATATTAATTGCATTTGGGGCTATTGAGATAATTTCTAGAAAACGTTATAGCAACACACTTCACTTAAACAGGTAAATTATCAGGATCAATACCTTGCGATCGCAAGTATGCAGCCAACTTATCAGCACGTTGACTTTCAGCTTTAGCTTGCTCCGACGGAGTTGGCAGCCAACCTGAACGGTCGTACCAACGTAACCACAAACCCGATGTCTGTTGATAAACTCCTTGCCATAAACCTAAACCTATTCCTATCTCGTCTAGCCAGAGACGATGTTCTGGCAACGCGATCGCATCGTAGCGACCATTAACAAGCCCAAAAGCGCGAAGATTATTTTCATAGCGGTCGTAAACAACGTAATAGGGAATCCGCAAAATTCGCTTATATACCTGCCACTTAGTTGGAGGCTGATTAATTTCTCGCAATCTCCGTCATAAATCTTCAGACTCAGTACTAGGTGAAAGCAATTCAACCGCCAAAAAAAGATTGAGATCACTAGCCAGCAAAACTTCTTCTGGCAAATAATCAACAGGGTGACAAGTCTCAGTGAGCAAAGCCGCCTGCATACAATGAAATTCGTCAGGGAAACCAGACTCTCCTACTAGTTCACTTAGCAAATCGTACATTGTGGGCATTGTCTCAAGGGGCGATCGCGGTGGGATTGGTTGGTACATCGTACTTAAGATTGAGACTGTATTTGATGATTTTAGCGCTTTGAGAAAAAAGTAGAAATGAGCATCACTCTCTACTTCCTACATAATCTCCAGTTGCGAGTCATCACCAACAAGAAATCTGAAGGCTTGAGGTCGCTTGGGTGAGACTTTCATTGATACGCGCTGACCGATCACACTATCGACAATGCGCTGATGGATGCCTGTAATTTTGGTGTCGCTGAGGATCACGCTATGTTCGATGTCGGTGTCGATGATGGTGACGCGATCGCTAATGCTGGTATTAAGGACCAATGTAGGCGTGTTCAAGATGACAGTTCTCACCAATGACTACAGGCTCACGAATCTTGCAGCTAATCACTTTGGAGCCTATGCCAATCTCAATGCGTCCACTAACGTTGCTGTCAGCATCGACTTCACCTAAATTTTTTGACTTCAGCCTTGCATCAAGCACAATTTGGTTGGCGGCGAGGATATCGTCTTTTTTACCTGTGTCTAGCCACCATCCCTCTAGTTCCGATGCTTCAACTTTTTTGTTGGTGTCGATTAGTCTTTGAATGGCATCAGTAATTTCTAGTTCACCTCTGGCGGATGGGGCAATCTGGTTGATCGCGGTGTGAATTGTGGATTTAAAAAAATACACACCGACTAAGGCAAGGTTAGAAGTAGGGTTTTTCGGCTTTTCGACTAATTGCAACACTTTGCCAGTCTCGTCAACTGTAGCCACTCCAAAAGCTGTGGGATCAACGACTTGCTGCAATAAAATCAGAGCGTCTAATCGTTTTTGATTGAAATTAGCTAAAAGATTATCTAGTTGTGACTCGATCAGGTTATCGCCCAAAAACATGATGAAGGGTGAATCGCCTAGAAAAGACTAAGAAATTTTGACGGCGTGCGCCAATCCTGCGGGTTGAGATTGGAGAATATATTCGATTTTTGCTCCGAAGCGATCGCCATTGCCCGTTTTGTTTTTGACTTCTGCGCCTGTTTCGGGACTGATGACGATGCCAATATCAGTAATGCCTGCAGCGACAATGCTTTCGATGCAATACCAAAGGATCGGTCTGTTGGCAATAGGAACTAGCTGTTTTGCACCTGCTTTTGATGCGGCATAAGGGCTGCGCGGTGAGAGAGGATCTGACTCAATTGAGTGGCGATCGCTGACGACGAGATCGCCATAAACCTCATCGGTGGAAACGTGGAGAAATCTCTTGATTTGATGTTTTCGAGATGTTTCTAATAATAGTAATGTGCCTTCAATATTGGTGCGAATGAAGGGGAGAGGATCGCGTAAGCTGCGATCAACATGACTCTCGGCAGCAAAGTTTAAGATGCAATCGACTCCATTCATGGCACGTTCAACGTCTTCTGGATTGGCAATATCGCCTTGAATGAAGGTAATGCGATCGCTAACATCTTTAAGATTATCTAAGTTGCCAGCATAGGTGAGCTTATCTAAAACCACGATCTCCCATGTTGGATGATTGGCGATCGCATAATGTACATAATTGGAGCCTATAAATCCTGCACCCCCTGTGACCAGAACCTTTTAAAATTTTTCGACTAGACTCATGCAAATAGCTCCGCTTCTTTTAATGATTTGCTGATCGCATCTTTAGGAGACAAAATCGGTTGTTCGTCAAGTTGCCACGCGATCGCTATTTTTAGCGCTTTACAGTTAAAAATCAAAAAACAACGCAAGCACTGTCTCTTCTTTCTGGCTTTTAGGTAATGACCGCGATATTATCAGTAATTATGGCTCAAAATAATAAACTTGATGAACTTATAGCGATCGCCAAAAATTTTACTTGGCAACTGGCTCCCCAATGTCAACCCCAATATCAAATTGCTAATGTGCAATCATGGGGAAGTGGAAATATAAATGATACTTTTTTGGTTTCGTGGCAAGAGATAGAAGCTAAGCCATTTATCTTGCAACGCATAAATACTAGTGTGTTTAGTGCGCCGAAGCTGGTAATGCAGAATATGCGAATTTATGCGGATCATGTACGCGATCGCCTAGAGAAAGAATCACTTGATCGTCGATGGGAAGTTCCGCAAGTATTGCTCACTGAGCAAGGATTAGATTATTGGCAGACTGAGAATGGTGAATTTTGGCGATCGCTTAGTTTTATTGCAGGTTCTCAATCTTTTGATATGATCGCAAATACAACTCAAGCGCGAGAAGTTGGCTATGCTTTAGGGACATTCCATCATTTAGTCAGTGATTTAGCGCCAGAACGATTGGCGGATACATTGCAAGGGTTTCATATTGCACCACGATATTTGCGGCAGTATGAGGAAGTTGTCGCTAAGTATGAGGCGAGGCGATCGCCTGAATTAAATTATTGTTTGCAATTTGTAGCTGATCGCAAGGGTTTGGCGCATATTTTAGAAGATGCGAAGGCGGCGGGGAAACTGCGATCGCGGATTATGCATGGCGATCCAAAGGTAAATAATATTTTATTTGATAAGCAGACTCAGCTAGCGGTGAGCGTGATCGATCTTGATACGGTCAAATCAGGTTTAGTGCATTATGACATTGGTGATTGTTTGCGATCAGGTTGCAATCTTGCTGGTGAGGAGACTGAGCAATGGGAAAGCGTGCAGTTTGAGACAGAACTCTGTCAAGGGATTTTGCAGGGATATCTGTCAATGGCGCGATTGTTTCTAACTGAATATGATTATGTTTATATTTACGATGCGATTAGGGTAATTACATTTGAGTTGGGATTGCGATTTCTTACTGATTATCTAACAGGAAATGTATATTTTCATGTCAAATATTCTGAGCATAATCTCTTGCGATCGCTTGTTCAGTTTCGCTTAGTCGAGAGCATTGAGACTCAAGAATCAGTTATTAATAAAATTATAAAAAACTAGATTGCCATATTCTTAAATAATTTAGGATTGCTATAGTGCATCGTAAATAATAACCATAATGCCTAGTAAATGAAAAGGTAAAAGTGAAAGTGATGACTTCCTTTAAATCAAGTTAATAGAAAAACTACTTAAATTCTTAAGATGAATTCTAAAATCATCATGTTAAGTTTCTAGCTTAAGGAAATAAGGAGTAGAAAGAAGAAAAATGGGAATTCCGATGAACTCTGAGCCAGTTTTAAATCCAGAAGAAACTGACTTATCTGAATCACCGAATATATCTGAGCAAGATGAAAATGAAAGCTTTGCTATTGTCGGAATCGGAGCATCGGCAGGTGGATTAGAACCCTTTACGCAACTATTAAAAAACATACCACCTGATATTGGAATGGGCTTTGTGCTTGTTCAGCATTTAGCCCCTGACCATGAAAGCCACTTGGGCGAGATCCTTCAGCATTCTACGCAGATGCCTGTCGCTCAAGCGGTTGATGGCATGAAGATCGAGCCAAATTCTGTGTATGTGATTCCGCCTAATGTGATGATGACTCTAGATCAAGGGGTTTTGAAGCTAGAACCGCGTCAGAAAGTCAGAGGCAAATACATGGTGATCGATGAATTTTTTAGCTCATTGGCGGCTGATCGAGGTAGTCAGGCGATCGCTATTGTGCTGTCAGGGAGTAATGAAGATGGCACAGCAGGGCTAGGTGTGGTCAAATCGGTAGGCGGGATCACCTTTGCTCAAAATATCCCCTCCGCCGAATTTCCCACGATGCCGATGATTGCGATCGCGTCGAGTTATGTAGATTTTGTACTAACGCCTCAAGAGATAGCAGCGGAATTGGTGAAAATTAGTCAAGGCAATCGGGAGAATAATGCCGAGCTTGATGTTGATGAGACGGATGATGATCATAACGAATTAGCCACGCCACTGTTTCCTAAAGGTGAGGAAGCTCTGCCGACAATTTTTGCACTGTTGAAAAATGCAATGGGAACCAACTTTAGCCATTACAAACAAGGTACAGTCAGGCGGAGAATTGCGCGGCGAATGGGTTTGCTAAACTTAGACGAGTTAGATATCTATGCACAGTATTTGCGAGAGCATCCTGATGAAGTTGAGAAGCTGTACCACGATATTTTAATCAATGTGACCAGTTTCTTTCGAGAGCCAGAGTCTTTTAGTATTCTTCAGCAAGTAGTATTTCCTGTAATTTGTGAAAATAAATCACCAGATACGCTAATTCGGATCTGGGTAGCAGGTTGTTCTACAGGAGAAGAAGCTTATTCTATTGCAATGAGTTTATTAGAGTTTTTTGACGATCAACCTGTTAAACATCAAATTCAGATTTTTGCTACAGATATTAGTGAAATCGTTATCGATAAGGCAAGAATAGGATGCTACGAGCAGAATTTGCTCACTGGTGTGTCTCCAGAGCGGTTGAGTCGCTTTTTTACACCTACATCTACAGAAGGCTCCTATCAGATTAATAAATTTGTTAGAGAATTATGTATATTTGCGAGACAAAATTTGACTAGCGATCCACCCTTTTCGCGACTGGATCTGATCAGTTGTCGAAATATGCTGATTTATTTAGAGCCAATACTTCAGAAAAAGATTATGCCAATTTTTCACTATGCGCTCAATCCCAGTGGCTTTTTGATGTTAGGCAGTTCTGAAGGAATTGGTAATGCGACGGATTTATTTGAAGCCACCAATAAAAAACACCGAATTTATAAACGCATAGCTACAAACGCTCAGACGACTTTTAACTTTGTCAAAAGTAACTATGAGTCTTCCTCGGCCAGTATCCCAAAATATAGTGAACCTGAACCTGTTGCCGAAATCAGTTTAGAACAGCTAGCCGATCAGGTGGTGTTAAGTCAATACGCGCCTGTGGGAGTAATCATCAATGACGATATGGAAATCTTGCAGTTTCGGGGACAGACTGCCCTCTATCTAGAGCCATCTCCAGGAAAGGCAAGCCTGAATTTACTAAAAATGGTACGTTCAGAATTAAAAATAGAGTTGCTAGCGGTCATTCAATCTGCCAAACAGCAGGACATTCCATGCGAGAAAAATGAGATTAAAATGTCGCAAGGGGTTTTCGTAGACTTAAATGTGATTCCATTAAAAATCAGTGACAATAGATATTTTTTGGTTCTATTTAAGAATCATTCAACTTCACCGGTGTCTGACTCTCTAGCGAAAGTTTCCTTAACTAAGCCCCGCAAAAATCAACATAATGAATCGGAATTAGAAGTAGTTCGTCTCACCCATGAGCTAGAAAGCACTAAAAAATATTTGCGCTCAATCATTGAAACTCAAGAAGCCAGTAATCAAGACCTTAAGGTTGCTAGTGAAGAGATATTGTCTAGCAATGAAGAATTGCAAAGCACCAATGAGGAGCTGGAAACCGCTAAAGAAGAAATCCAAGCTACCAATGAAGAGCTAAGTACAATTAATGATGAGTTACGCAGTCGGAATCTCCTGTTGCAAGAGATTAATAACGATATGCAAAACCTCCTTAGCAGTGTCAATATCCCGATTTTGATGCTGTCAGGTGATTTACGGATCAGGCGATTTACACCGATGGTAAAGCAAGTGTTTAACTTGATTCCCAGTGACATAGGTCGACCCTTTAGTGATATTCAGAGTAATATTGATGTTCCTAATTTAAGAGAATTAATAACATCAGTAATCGATACCCTTATTGCCTATGATCAAGAGATCCAAGATCGTCACGGGCATTGGTATAGCTTGAGAATCTGCCCTTATAGAACTATTGAAAGTCAAATTGATGGGGCTGTGATTAGCTTGATTGATATTGATTTAATCAAAGAACAGAAGCAACAACTGATTACTCAAAATCAAGCATTGTTGGAAGCGATGGTTACCTCTGAAGCAGCAAATTTAGCTAAGAGTAAGTTTTTAGGAAACATGAGCCATGAGTTACGCAACCCACTAAACTCGATCTTGGGCTTCTCGCAAATCCTCAAATCTCTTCCTAACTTAGATGCGGATGCTAAGAAATATCTAGAGGTTATTTATCGGTCTGGTGAGCATCTTCTCCTTTTAATTCAAGATCTTCTCGATATTTCTAGGATCGAATCCCAGAAAATGGTACTCCGACCAAGTTTTTTATCTCTACCAAATTTTTTACAAATAACGGTAGATATGCTAAATGTCAAAGCTCTTGAACCAGATCTTATCTTTACAACTCAATTCGCACCCGATCTACCTGAAGTTATCTTTGCTGATGAAAAACGACTGAGACAAGTCCTCCTAAATCTGCTTAATAATGCCATCAAGTTTACATCTGTCGGTGAAATCACTTTTACAGTAAGTAAACATCAGTCCACTAACTCCTCTGACAATCCTAGTGAATTAATCAGATTTGCGATCGCTGATACAGGCGTAGGGATAGAATCCTCAGAATTTGAAAAAATATTTTTACCATTTGAGCAGGTCGGCGATGAAAATGTCAAATTCCAAGGCACAGGTTTAGGCTTAGCAATTAGTCAAAGTCTAATCAACAGCATGGCAGGAGAAATCAAAGTTATTAGTGAGCTTGGCAAAGGCAGTGAGTTTAGCTTTGAGTTGGACTTGACAGAGCACCCAATAAGTGAAGAAGCCGATTAGAGTATAGGGTTTGATTTGGCATATGGTCTATGGCATTGTCAAAGTAACGGCGATCCGAAAACCTGTAGTGCGATCGCCTTGGTTGGCAGCATTTTTAGACCGTTTTGCAGAGCGGCAATAGTGAGCAGGATCGCGCCAAGAGCCGCCACGCACTACTCGACAACTGAGATCGCCGATTTGAGTCCATGCTGCACCATTTTTTGGTAGCAAGTCATAGTCATCATGCCAAACATCCTCGCACCATTCCCAAACATTGCCATGCATATCATGTAACCCAAACCCATTCGCAGGATAACTGCCAACTTCGGTTGTTGCCGAGTTACTAATCGCGGGGGGTGCGTACTTATAAGGACTTGCACTGTTGTAGTTAGCTAGATTTGCTGCGATCGTCTCACCAAAGCAAAAGGGCGTGAGCGTGCCTGCGCGACAAGCATATTCCCATTCGGATTCACTTGGTAAGCGATAGGGTTTACCAATTCGCTCAGTTAGTTTTTGACAAAATATCTGCACGTCATCCCATGAGACCGACTCAACAGGGCGATCGCCATTGCCAATAAACATCGCAGGGTTATTATCCATCAACACTTTCCATTGTCTTTGAGTGATCGGAAAGCGCGAAATAAAAAAAGATGGAATCGTGACGATGTGGCGAGGAATCTCTTCGGCACTATGTTCGGGTTCGCTAGTTGGCGAGCCTATTTGAAATTTTCCTGCGGGAATTAATACCATTTCTAAGCCAATCGATTTACCTTGGACATTGCCTAGAGTCTCAGTATAAGAACGTGCAATCTTTTGCTTAGTGTTAATTTGCAATTGAGCTTTAGAGAATTTGCCTATACCAATGCGATTAATCGTAACTGTCGCCGTCTCAAAAGAAAATTGGGTTAGTTGCGGGGCGATCGCTTTAAGTAATGGCGCTCCAGATTTAGCAATCGGGGTAATCTGAGTCTTAGCGATCGCCTGTTGATTAGCTAGGCTACCAGAGCGCGGGATGTATCCTTGATGACTAGGCGAAGCTAAATTTTTAAGATCATTTAAAACTGCTTGAGCAGTCTGATAACGTTGGCTGGGAGCCGATAAGATCAGACGATCAATAATCTGGGCGAGTCCAGCACTAATAAAATTATTAACTAAAAAATTGTGCCATATCCACATTCCATCCATATCCATTAACTCAAATGGTGAAATGTTGGTTAGCAAATGAATGCAAGTCACACCTAAACTATAAAGATCGCTGGCAAATATTGCCTTCCCTCTAGCTTGCTCTGGCGCAATATAAACAGCACTACCAATGCAAGTCCCTGTTTGCATCAGCGCTGTGGTAGTAACATATTTTGCCGCCCCAAAGTCCACTAAAACATGGCTTTTCGCAGTTGTTGAGCTAGAACTATTAGGAAACCGCCGCCGAATAATATTTTCAGGTTTTATATCGCGATGGATGACATTGCGCTCATGAATAAATTGCAGAACTGGTAGTAAATCCGCTAGCAATATCTGGATTTTGGCTTCACTAAAAGCACCTTGTTCTTGCAATTCTTTTAAAAGGTCTTGTCCATCAATAAATTCTTGAATTAAATACTGTTTATTATCGAGTTCCAGATGAGCAAATAATGTCGGTATTTGAGGATGTTTTCCTAAATCATCAAGCCGAACTGCTTCTTGTTGGAATAATTCTGCTGCCTTAGCGGCGCTATCGAGATCGGCTGGAAAGAACTGCTTGATCACACAAGTTGGATGAGAAGGAAGTGCTTCGTCAATGCCAACAAAAGTTCTGCCAAAACCACCTTGACCAAGAATTTTGATCGCCCGATAGCGATCGCCTATCTTTAATATGGAGCCACATTGCTGACAAAACTTAAGCGATTGCTGGGAATTTTGATAATTGCAGTCAGGATTTAAGCAGAGACTCATAATGGCAGCTATTGAGAAGGAAGAGCGTCCATCTTGGCAAAACCAATCACTTGTACTTTTCCTTCTGTAAATTCTAATTTAATAACTCGTGCGATAATGCCTCGACTTTCCAATTGTCGTAAATCTAACAACTTATTTAGTCCTTCAGCAAAGGCTTTGGCAATCTTATCAGGGACAGGAGTTCCCTCTAATTCGATTTTAGGATTGAGGATTTGGACTCTTGTACCGCCAATTGTTTTGAGTTCGGCATTAACTGAGACTTTGAGATCAGAAGGCTTAGGCTTTGTCGGTGTTGGTTGTGACTGCAAAGTTGCAGCAAGACGAATGCGATCGCCTTCCAAAAAAGTCACCTCTGGATTGACTAAATCAAATATTTCGGGCTTACTTTTGCCACTGCCACTTATATCAATGCTGAGGTTTTTAAAAGAAGGCTGCACATTTGGTGATCGTAAAGCCACATTGAGATCTTCGGAACGTAACACGACTCGCGCAGCCGCTTGTAGAGGGCGGCGCAAAACTACCTTTCCCGCTTGCAACGCTGCTGGATCGATGCTAATCGGATCAGTTTCAAGATCAAGTTGATCAATTCGCAAAAACTCTAAAACATGAACGCCACGACCAGCCACACGAATGCGATCAACATTGCCTAATAAAATCTGATAGTTAGGAGCATTATCAACCCGTACTTCTAGGGTATCGGCTCGCACAATCTGCCCACGCAAAAAATCTGTCGCAATCCGATCAATCGCAATCCCTGGAGTACCTGCTAAACCCAAAACCGTAGTCAGAATGCCAGCAAAAAAATCCATAACGCTCAGACGAGTATCTCTGTCATCATATATCAAGTCTAAGATGTGTGAAGTGGACTTTAGGCTGGATATGTTCTTTAGGAGTAACAACTATGCTAATTCGGTTGGCAGTAGAAACAGATTTAACGGCGATTGTGGAGATTTATAACGCTGCTATTCCTAACCGTCTTGCCACTGCCGATCTCGAACCTGTTTCCGTTGAGAGCCGCCGCGATTGGTTTAAATCCCATAGCGATCGCTATCCTGTCTGGGTAATCACTAATGACGAGAACGACCAGAAAATTATTGGCTGGTTAAGCTTACAAATGTTTTACGGACGCGCGCCTTATCACAAAACCGCCGAAGCCAGTATCTACATTGCTCCTGCATATCAAGGTAAAGGGCTTGGCAAAAGGTTACTTGGTCATGCGATCGCGATCTGTCCAGAGCTTGAGATTACTAAATTAGTAGGCTTTGTATTTGCTCACAACGCAGCTAGTTGCAACTTGTTTAAAAGTTTTGGTTTTGAGCAATGGGGCTTTTTGCCTGAAGTTGCTGAATTGGATAGCATAGAGCAAAGCTTAATCATTCTCGGCAAGCTTATTTGTATAAATTAGAGAGCGCAAAATGAACAGAATGCAGAAAATATCTAAATTACTTGGGTTTTTAGCGATTATTGCTTTGATTGGTACTCTTTTAGCGATCGCAATTAGAGCCAATTTAGGCAGTCCCAATATTGCTGCCAATATCCCAACTGCAAATCTTAGCGCTGACTCCATTTCTCAATCTGTTTATCAATCCAAAACTCCACATAATCCTGATGGAATTGGCAAATTTTATATGGGTAGAGAAATTGCTCAAGTCATGGGACATCAGGGCGCAGGTTGGCTAGAGCGCTCTAGTCGCGAATTGGAAGAAAGCCCTAGTCAACTTGTAAACGAATTGGAACTAAAACCAACTGATATTGTTGCCGATATTGGCGCGGGAACAGGCTATTTCAGCTTTAGAATTGCGCCATTATTAAGCTCTGGCAAAGTTTTAGCAGTGGAAATCCAGCCCGAAATGATCGAGATTTTAGAACTTCTCAAACAAGAAAAGAAAATTGTCAATGTCGAAACGGTTCTAGGCACTGTTAGCAATCCTAATTTGCCAGAGTCCAGTATTGACCTAGCTTTGATGGTCGATGCTTATCATGAATTTGATTATCCTTTAGAGATGATGCAGAACATCGTCAAAGCCCTTAAACCTAACGGCAAAGTTGTTTTAGCCGAATATAAAGGCGAAAATCCATTTGTGGCGATTAAAGGGTTGCATAAAATGACTCAAAAGCAAGTGAAGAAAGAAATGACCACAGTGGGGCTAACTTGGCAAAAGACTAAGAATACGCTGCCACAACAACATCTGATGACATTTCAGAAATTGCCCGCTTAATCAACATCAAAATCAAAAATTAGCCTGTGGTGTTTAATTCGCCACTCTAATTTTTAATTTTTTGCAGTAATGGAAAGAAATGTCCAACGGGTCCCTGTCCTTGCCCGATCGCTAAAGGGTATTTTAAAGCTTCGGTTACATAGTTTTTTGCCTCATGCACTGCTTGCGATCGCGGTTTACCGAGGGCAAGATTGGCGGCGATCGCGGCGGAGAGAGTGCAGCCAGTGCCATGTGTATGCTGCGTATCGATCACTTCAGTTTGCAAAACCTCAAGGCGATCGCCATCAAACCAGACATCGAGTGCCTTGAGATCATCAGTCATCGCTCCACCTTTTACTAACACCGATCTAGCACCTAGTTTATAAATTTTTTGAGCAGCAGATTGCATATCTTCGAGCGTATTAATCTCCATATCCGCTAAGATTTGTGCCTCATAGCGATTAGGTGTAGCGATCGCTGCAAGCGGAATTAAAACATCTCGGATCGTCTTTATTGCATTTTTATCCAATAATTCTGCACCTGTACGCGACACCATCACAGGATCGACAACTACATTTCCAAATCCAAAAGCAATCAGCTTTTTGGCAACAGTTCTAATCATCTCTTGATTGAGCAACATTCCCGTTTTGATTGCGCCCACTCGCATATCGGTCATAACTGCTTCAAATTGAGCTGTCACCGATTCGGTTGACATTGCATCAACCCGCGTTACCCCCTGAGTATTTTGTGCCGTGATGCAAGTGAGAACACTCGTACCATGCACACAATGAAAAGCAAAAGTGCGTAAATCAGCTTGTATGCCTGCGCCGCCGCCACTATCAGAGCCAGCGATCGTCATCGCGATCGGAATTTGCGAACTATCAAAACTGGTCATAATTACGAATTGCTTCTAAAAATAAGTTTTACTTTGAATAGGGAAGGCGGCAATGGTTCCGCGTAATGAGTAAGAAAAAGCATTGCAATATATGCCGTATGAAGTTAGTAGTAAAAGATAAACTTTGGTTAAAAATACCAGTGTA
>JAYVVP010000315.1:0-8832 GCA_043786935.1 Pseudanabaena sp.
TCTTCACCCACAGGAACCAAATCCGCTTGATAAAGTAAGATATCCGCTGCCATCAGCACAGGATAGTCAAGCAATCCCACGCTCACATTTTCGCCTTGCTTGATTGCTTTCTCTTTAAATTGGATCATTCGTTCCAACCAATTAAGCGGTGTGATGCAATTGAGTAACCATGTTAGTTCTGCATGTGCTGACACATGAGACTGCACAAAAATCGTCGAAACCTGTGGATCAATGCCACAGGCGATATATAGAGCAGCAATGTTGCGAGTGTTGCTAGCTAGAGTCGCGGGATCGTGTGGCACAGTAATCGCGTGTAGATCGACCACACAAAAGAAGTTTTCGTAATCAGCCTGAGTTTCTACCCAGTTGCGAATTGCCCCCAAATAATTGCCAACATGAAGATTGCCAGTCGGTTGTACGCCAGATAGAACTCGTTTTTGCATAGAAAATGGTAAGCGATTTTTAGATAAGTGTGATGCCAAAAGTGTTATGTCAAAAAATTATAGAGAGCAATTTGCACTCTATCTACGTGTTTAGATTACACAGGTTGATAATGAATTGATAGGAACAGGTGCGGGAAAGACGATCGCTCGACAAAAAGGTAAATTAGTTTGCCCTAAGTCACGTTCAAAAGCCTTCGGTATTGTACCAATTAGAGTTTCGATTATGCTCTTGTGTGGGTCGGATGGCGCAACTTGATAGATGACGCTCAGCACATCATCGGGAAACCATGCTCGTACTAGAGTTAATAGTTCTGATGCAGTAAGAGCGCGATCGCGATTATCAGGAGTTAGTCTAATGCCAACTAAGCGCTCATCTTCAAAATAGATATTGGCAATAAACCCTCTTACATATACAAGAGTAAGGTTAGGCAGAGCATACAAACCTTCGCCCCCTGGTTGCAATCTGTGCATTGTATTTTGTTCGCGATGCATCGTCGCGATCGCAGCCCAGTTGTTATCTTTGGCATATTCAAAAAACTGTGTTTCGAGCATACCAATATGCAAGGTCGAAGGCTGTAATGGTGGACGTGCTCTTGTCTGCAAACTCGGCAATGTCCTGACTGCACCTAGCTTTTGATTAATAGCATTATCTGCTCGCGCTGCCAGTGTAAAAGCGATCGCATTAAATTGAAATGCGGCGATCGCTAAAACTAGACAGAAATTAACTTTAATAGCCATACGTTTACTAATACGGCACGAACTCTTATTGATATTACTTTAGCAAAATTTTTTGTTTAGTGTCTTACTTACAAATTTTACAAATTAATAAGAAGAGGCTAGTTTATAGAGATATTCTCTAATTAGAAACTCTAAATACTAGAGACAGTGAGACTCATCGGCTTTGCTAGCTGAGTTTTATTTAAAGTAAAGAACGAGCTTCAAATCTTTACAATTTTTGTTTTTATTTCAAAAAATAAGGCGGTGTAGCGGTTTTATGCTATAGGTAATAACTATAAGTTTTTTGCAATCTTTGTTAGTTTATGTCCCTTAACCCAGAGTCAGATCGCGGAAAAAATAAAGCTTCCTCTAAGAGTTTTGAAGCGATGCGAAAATTTTCTGAGAAGTACGCAAAAAATACAGGCACTTTCTTTTGTGTCGATCCCAGCGTAACTAATGCAGTCATTGAAGGTTTAGCTAAGCATAAAGAAGAGTTAGGCTCTCCCTTATGTCCTTGTCGTTATTATGAAGACAAGGAAGCTGAAGTGAAAGACACCTATTGGAACTGTCCTTGTGTACCAATGCGCGAGCGCAAAGAATGTCACTGTATGCTGTTTTTGACTGAGGATAATCCCTTTGTTGGCACAAAACAGGAACTTGAAATAATTGAAGTTGTTTACGATGCCTAACTAAAAAGTAGAGTCGGCGTAAATGTCTCTCTACTTTTTTCTTTCTAATATCTTGTTTTTTAAGAAGCATTTGCTTTGAGTTGCGATCGCTCCCAACAAATTTTTCCAGACTTTGCAAGCTCCAAAGATTTTAATATCCCTTCGTTCAAGTTTTGCCACTTTACTTCACGGTTAAGTAGTAACTTACTAGCTTTGATGAGAGAGCAATCTCTCTCTTGGCGAATTTTGGAGAATAGCAAACTATTTGTTTTTTGATTTGCAAACCAACGTCTGTCGAAGCAAACATTGGTGGCAATCGATTCAACGCATAAGTAACTACCTCATCAATATTATATTTGTGCCTGATCCCGATGCCTAAGTTGTGGATTTGAGCAGTGGCTTCCCTATAAATAAATTCAATTAAGGCATTGCGGCATGATTCCATAAGATTGACTTAATGTGTATTTACCAATGTATCTAAAGTGAGGATATGACACTCTGCGCTGCCCTATTTACTAGCTATAAAAAGCTATGAGTGTAAGATTGTTGACTGTAAAATATTTTCTGCTCGTAATAGATAAGAGATCTGTTCTCTTTCGTTAAAATATCCCTTAAGGTAAGGTCTAAGTGGGGATGGCATAGAAAAAATATCATTTTCAAGTTGATCGCTGGGAATACGTAAGACTCCTAAGATACTAGGAACAATTAAAGCCAAAGAAAATTCCTGTACGGATGTAAGAATTACTTCATAAAGTCCAATATTCTGATTTAACGGCTGTAACCCCAGCAGCATTGCCAGATCAATCGACCAATACACTCGACGACGGCGACTTAAAATTCCTAAAATGCAAGATGGCTTGTTTGGTACAGGCATAATCTGAGTTGCTTTGACAGTCAAAACCTCTTGGACAAATTCACTTTCCAGTAACCCAATAGTTTGAGGATCAAGCACAAATTTTAGAAATACATCAGATTTTTCCTCGCTCTCCACATCCGTTTTGATGTCTTCAATGCGGTTAGCATTCTTTGAAAATGTGTGCATATGGATGTGTCAACTTTGGTAAATATCAATCATATATAGCGATCAGTTAGATCATTTGTATACAGCATGAATGCTGATATCCAGAGCTTAGGTAATACCTTTTAAATTCGTAAAGTTGAAATGGTGCTTTGAACAATTTCAACCTTGTGAGTTTAACCAGCATGGCGATCGCTATAGAATTAAGAGGGCTGCGATTTGCTCTGGCTGATTTGATCTTTGTAAAATTTTTACAAGGTTTGCCTTGCCATACATTGGTTCGATGTTTTCGATAAATACTTAACTAGTACATAGTGAAAAAATATGGATCGCCGTAAGTTACTTTCTTGGTTTGGTTTGGGCTGGGTGGTTAGCCTTCTTCCTACATCGTTGGTTGGCTGTAGTGACGCAAAGTCCTCTAATGAGTCCGCATCAACAACCGCATCAGCATCCGAAAATGTGAATGCTGCGCCGATGGGTAATTTTAAAGTGATCGGTACGGTTGCTCAACTCGACAAAGATGGACAGTTGGTATCTGACAAAATCGCCGTAGTGCGCGATCCTAAAGACGAAAATAAAGTATTAGCTGTTAATGCCACCTGTACGCATAACGGTTGTACTGTGAAATGGAAATCTGATAAAAAACAGTATGTCTGCCCTTGCCATGATGCTAAGTTTGCTTCTAATGGCGCAGTTCTTGAAGGTCCTGCCGAAAAACCATTGCCACGCTATACTGCCAAAATTGAGAAGGGTCAGGTATTAGTTAGTACATAAAGATCTAGATAGAAAAGCGAACAATTCACTCTTTTCTATCTAAGAAGTAGAGGCGATGCTTTGCACCGCCTTTTAATTTATGGAATGAGATCGAGAAACATCCCTGCGATCGCAGTTTCCTCAGCTTCACAAATACCACGCTCTGTTATCAAACCTGTAACTAAGCGCGCAGGAGTAATATCAAATCCATAGTTTAAAGCTGTGGTCTCTAACGGCGCAACTCTCACTTTACCGACCGTGCCATCATCTAGTAGTCCTTGCATATAGAGAACTTCATCTGCACTACGAGTCTCGATCGCAATCTCTTTCACTCCATCTGAGATTTGCATATCAAAAGTGGAACTTGGTAACGCTATATAAAAGGGAACTTGATTGTCATAAGCTGCGAGAGCCTTGAGATAAGTCCCGATCTTATTGGCAACATCACCGCTACGAGTAACGCGATCAGTTCCGACAATACAGAGATCGACCTTGCCATATTGCATTAATAATCCGCCCGTATTATCTGCAATCAATGTATGCGGGATATTTGATTGCCCAAGTTCCCATGCAGTCAAATTCGCTCCCTGATTGCGCGGACGGGTTTCATCGACCCACACATGAATATTAATCCCCCGATCGCTAGCTTCATAAATTGGTGCTAAGGCACTACCGCGATCAACGATCGCCAGCCATCCTGCATTGCAATGCGTAAGAATATTTACAGGTTCTCCTTTGGGCTTAGTCTTGGCGATCGCTTCAATTAGTTGGCAGCCAAATTTGCCAATATTGTGCGTGCCAATCACATCTTCATCAGCAATAGCGATCGCTTCTTTAAGAGCAGTTTCGACTAAATCTTGTTTTTGAGCGGCGGCTTTTTCTAATCCAGCAATCATGCGATCGACTGCCCACACTAGATTTACAGCCGTTGGACGGGCTCGACCAATTACGGCTGATAGTGTTTTAATCTTGTCAAGATCGCCATTGCTTTCTCTAGCAGCTAAGTAGACACCAAAAGCAGCAACATTACCGATTACGCCTGCACCGCGAACAGTCATATCTTGAATTGCGAGTGTAGCATCAGCGCTAGTTTTGAGGGTTTTAGTCGCTGAACAAAAGGGAAGTTGGGTCTGGTCAATCACAACAAGATCGCCTTCTTCTAACCAAAATGCTTTATATGTAGAATTCATAATTTCTCCTCGGATATCCTCGGACAATAGAGCGATCATTTTTCAATCATGCTCTAAGTCAATCTCAAGTGGGTTCTTCTGAGTATATGGGGATAAATAAATTTAATAAACTAAAAGAGAATGCTCTCATATGGCTAGGGAACGGGGCAGCAAAAGAGACTACAACGACAATTAGGGAATTAAGCTTTACGTTTGAAATAAGCGCGATAAATGGGTAAACCTTGCGAGATCACAGAACTCTCGCGCTCGCTGGGAATATGCTCAGGAAAAATCGAATCATCGGCAAAATTCCCAGCCCCAGTAAGATTAATAAAATCCTCATTTGCATCGAAATGTTGACGCATATCTTCAGCAACTTCTAACACATCCGACTGCAAAAATACGTTGGCATTAGGAACCAATAACTCGGCTAAAGTCGCTACTAATTCAGGTTGGACGGCACGGCGTTTTTGTTGGCGGCGCTTAAACCAAGGATCGGGAAATTGAATTGTCACCTCATGCAATATTCCTTGAGTTAATAATCCTGCTAGCGATACATTCGCATTGCAAAAAATGTAATGTAAATTTTTTAAACTTAGTTCATCACGAACTTCGTTACAGCGATCAACTAAAGGTTCACGAATTTCTAAACCCAAAAAATTCCAATCGGGTTTGATTTGTGACATCTGTAAAATGTAACGCCCCCGCGCACTGCCAATATCCAAGCTGAGTGGTCTTGCCCACTCTGCATAAATTTCTGTCCAAACTGGTGGTGCGATCGCTACACTATATTTTTTGGCTAATGGGTTAACGTGTTCGCGCACTCTCGCTCGTCGCGATACATTCTCATTGATAACATTAACAATAATCTCGTTTTCAGGGTTATTGGGTGGGGGAGTGGGGGAGTTTTGCATAGTATTCAAGGATACCTGAAAATAAAACCCATCATAGAAAGGACTCGCTTTGTACCCTTATTTCTACGATGACAAATTAACTAACAAAAATATCTTTTGGTTTTTGATAAACACTTTTGATCTCGTCACTGCGATATATCTAAATAAATCTAAAAAATTTACACAATTATTGATCACCATGCCTGCTGTAGCTTCGTCTCCACAGTGTGTTAGCAGTATGTCTGACCATATCTTCCCCATTACCTATTCAACCCTTGCCCCACAGGCCTTGATAGAGCGCGTCTTGTCTCGTTATGCAGTGGGAGAAATTTCTAGTTGTGTATTTTGGATGCGTGGGCTAAGCGATATTTATCTTGTGGAAACTAGCGATCGCCGTTATGTGTTACGAGTTTCTCATGCCCATTGGCGCTCTAAAACAGAAATTGAATTTGAATTAGAATTATTAGCATTTTTGCACAAAAATTATATTCCCGTAGCGCATCCACTTTCCACTCAAGATGGACAGCTAGCGATCGAGATTTCTGCCCTTGAAGGCAAGCGCTATGCATCTCTATTTACCTATGCCGCAGGCAAAATCGCGGTTGGCGATCTTAATAAAGTTCAGGCTCAAAGATTGGGAGAAACATTAGCAAAACTCCATAACGCTACCCAAGATTTTCAATGTCATGCTAATCGCCCACATTTGACGATTAACCATTTGCTAGATGATTCGCTGCGCGATCTGTCACCATTTTTGAATGATGCAGCGCTCTTATACATGAATGAAGCGATCGCGCAAATCAAAGAACAAATCGATCATCTTCCGCAAACCTGTCCAATTTGGTGTGTCTGTTGGGGCGATCCACATAGTGGGAATGTGCATTTTACAGAAAACGATGAGATTACTCTTTTTGATTTCGATCAGTGTGGTTATGGATGGCGATCATTTGATATTGCCAAATTTTTACAAGTTACTTTGCAGGCAGGTATCAGCCCCAGTGTTCGCAAAGCTTTTTTGCATGGCTATCAATTAGCCCAACCCCTAGAGGACATCGAATTAAAATGCTTGCAACCATTAATGCAGGTCGCCCATATTTGGTCATGGGCGATCAGCGTCAAGTCGGCGATCGTGCATAATCAAAGCAAACTTGATAATAGCTATTTCCACTATCGACTCGAACATTTTAAAATGTTGCGATCGCCTGACTGGAAACCTTTTTAAATCCATGAAATCTGTTGGCATCACCAGCGCATCGAACTAGACAGGAAATAGGAATGGATCTATGTGCCGCCTTTATTTCCCACGAAAAAACTAGGTTTCATCACAGGACAAAGCGCTGTAAGATAACAACTACACATTAGGACATCGCATCATGTCCGACTCCTTGCCATGACAATTGCCATGACACTCAATGACGACTTAACTAGCTTAGATATTGAAGCCTCTCCAGTGAGTCCCTTGGATTTGCCAGTTGAAGAGGAAATTCCTCTTCCTGATCCTGATGAGATGTTAACGCTTCTCAATTCAGAGATAATTTTGGAAAGAATGCAAGCTGCTAGAGCTTTTTGTGAATTAGAAGATCAAAGAGCCGTACCGCGCCTGATCGAATTGCTGCAAGATGAATGCCCCTTAGTGCGAGTCAGTGTAGCTTATGCCCTCGGACGGAACAAAAGCGATCGCGCGATCGCACCATTAATTGAGCAATTAAAACAAGATTGGAATGGCTATGTCCGCAAAGGCATAGTCTGGGCATTGGGAACTTGTCGCGCCACATCAGGCTTGCAACCGCTTATTTCTGCCCTCAAATATGACATTACCGCAGTGCGTCTCTGGGCTGCTAGTGCGCTTGGACAATTAGGAAATCCAGAAGCGATCGCGCCTTTGCTTGAAAGCTTAAGTAAAGATGCTATGTCGGCGGTGCGCGGCAACTGTGCCTGGTCGCTCGGCAAACTAATTGTGCAAATGCGCCGTGAATCTGATGACTATGACGACGAAATTTATCACGATGCTGTTGATGCCCTTATCTACGCCCTCGATGACGATGACCTTAGTGTGCAGACTGATGCTAGAAATGCTTTGCGTAAGTTAGGAGATCCACGCGGTTTAAAAGTATTAGATCGCATCGAAATGGATCAAGGCTATTGCGAATTCTAAAAAAATAAAGGAGTTATAAATATCTTCTTTGTTTTTTAAAAATAAGTCTTTTACAATGTCGCGATCGATGGTATATTTAGTAACTGCGTGTAGTAAACAAAAATTAGACGCGTGTATGCGAATGTAGTTTAGTGGTAAAACCCCTGCCTTCCAAGCAGATGTTGCGGGTTCGATTCCCGCCATTCGCTTTTTAACTAATGCTTGTGCAAGTCATAAGTTAAAGCAGTTGTTGATAAAACCCAATACGATAATGGTCGCAGGGCGAAGCCCCGCAACGGGTTTTATATTATTGTTTGTGGTGAGTTTGAAAAAAAATTGCTGTATTAGTCTTTAATCAAATCACGAATAACCACACTGGCTAGATTTAAGCCAAATAAAGCGGGCAAGTAGGAAATTGTGCCGTAGTATGACCGCTTGAAATTACTACCATCGGTTAGTTGCAAAGAATCACGGTTTACCAATTCTTCAGAATACACAGCCACAATCTGGGCATCGCTAAACCCCTTGCGCCGCAATCCTTTACGAATTTTGTGTGCGAATCTGCAATAATCAGTTTCAAAAATTGGCGCAATTCGCACCTTTTGGGGATCAACCCGTCCCCCTGCACCCATACTGCTCGCGACCTTCACCCCATTAGTAACGGCTGCACCAAGAAAATAAAGCTTAGGTTGCAGACTATCGATGCAATCTAGCACCCAGTCAAACTTAGTCGTAACTAACTCCATCATCAAGTCGGGAGTTAAAAATTCTTTGATCACAGTCAGCTGCATTTCAGAATTAATATCATGCATTCGCGCCGCCATCACATCGGCTTTATGAATATCGACAGTGCTATCGAGCGCGACAAGCTGACGGTTTTTATTAGATGGGTCAACGCGATCGCCATCTACAATTGTCATCTGTCCAATCCCTGCGCGGCACCAAAATTCCGCAGCAAAACTACCAACACCACCGATGCCAACTACTAACACATTGGCACATTTGAGTTTATTGATGCTATCAGTCCCAATCAGTAA
>JAYVVP010000316.1:0-8829 GCA_043786935.1 Pseudanabaena sp.
CCCAACATGGGATGAATATTTTATGTTGCTGACTAAGCTCGCTGCCATGCGATCAACTTGTCTTGCCTTTCCAGTCGGAGCCGTGATTGCCAAAAACAAGCAAGTGTTAGCCACAGGATATAATGGCTCACCATCTGGATCAGCGCATTGTACCACTCAAGGATATTGCTATCCCAATCTCAGTAGTTGCGATGCTAGTAAAGAGTTTCCATCAAGGGCCGTTCATGCGGAAGCAAACGCGATCGCCCAAGCCGCAAAACATGGTATTCCCACTGATGGCGCAAGTATTTACGTAACTTTGGAACCTTGTATTTCTTGTTTAAAGCTGGTGATATCGGCGGGTATTCGAGAAGTTTATTATGAAACGGCTTTTAATAAAGGAAATAATGCTGACTTATGCCAATCATTTGTCGCCGAAGGATTGGTAACGCTAAAGCAGATTAAAGTATCACCATCGGTGCTCGAAAGAGCGAACTTATTCCTCAATTCTCCAACTTCTGAACTACGCTTATTTCCTACATGAGAAGCCAAATTTCCCAGAAACCGAACGTAGTTAGATTTTTTGCTTGGGCGATCGCTACTCAGATCGTCACCATTGGATTATTGATTGGTTGTAATAACACTACTAACGATCGCGCCAAAAAATCAACTAACCAAAACTTAATTGGAACTTGGGAGTTTAAAAATCAAGATGGAGCTAAGACTGGCACAGCAATTTTTGAGCCTAAAAGTGATGCTGATGGCGATGTCTATATACTGAGCAATGATTTGCCATCAGGCAAAACAGCGATCGCAGGAAAGTATAAAGTCAACTCTAGTTCCAATCCACAACAACTTGATCTTATTTTTGGAGATCTAACTACTCAAACTATCTATGA
Organism: Pseudanabaena sp.; assembly: GCA_043786935.1. Classification (GTDB taxonomy): domain Bacteria; phylum Cyanobacteriota; class Cyanobacteriia; order Pseudanabaenales; family Pseudanabaenaceae; genus Pseudanabaena. The sequence goes on from JAYVVP010000316.1 coordinate 879, forward strand.
AATCGGTAGTGATGGACAGCTAAAAATAGCAAATTCGGTTCCCGATCAAGCTCGTCCCACAACTTTAGATCGGCAACCACAACTTTTAAATAAGGTTTCTGAAAGTACAACCGTTGCTAATAATGTCAAAATATTGCGATCGCCAGATTTAATCAGTTCGTCAGCATTAATTCGCCAGACTGAGCATAAATCATACATTCGCGCCATCATGCGATCGCAGCAGCAAATATTTCAACAAAATGGACAATTCTCTAATGATGTAAATCAATTAATGCTAGGACTGCAACTTACTTCTGAGTTCTATAGTTACAAAATCACAATATGGGAAGATTCTCGATCTGGAAACCTTATCCAAATTGTTCAAAATAGTGCAGTTCCATTAAAGGATGGACTAAAAGCTTATACAGGAATTGTCTACGCGATCGCGAATAAAGACACCAATCAAAAAGCCACAAAATCAATGATGTGTGAAAGTAATTCGCCAACCAAAGCAATACCAACTAAGCCAAAAAATCAGGATGAAGGATATATTTGTCCAAATGCTTATACCCTTGTGAATTAACATGCAGAGTCTAAGGCTTTACAGCAAAATACCCTTAAGATTGTGCGGAAAATGTTGAACTTGATCGAGGATCAAATGATTTGCTCAAGTTACTAGTTTATCTCTCGCAGCGGTGGGATTTATGAAAATGTCAAACCTATAACGTAATATGAAGAGACTAATTGGCAATCATAGCCTTGTAGTTAGCAAAATTTTTAAGCAACTTTTTTAGAATGTCTCAAAGCTCAAACCTAACAAATCTATCAACGCTCTTAGAACGCGGTGTTGTCGAAATATTTCCTAATAGTGAAGCTGACAACTTACGCGATCGCATTCAAAATAGCGATCGCCCTCTCCGCATCAAACTAGGCATTGATCCCACAAGTCCCGATTTGCATCTAGGGCATACAGTTGCCCTGCGAAAATTACGTCAGTTTCAGGATGCTGGGCATATAGCAATCTTAATCATTGGTGATTTCACTGCACAAATTGGTGATCCCACAGGGAAATCTGAAACCAGACCCCGACTTAGTGCTGAGGATATTTCCTGCAATGCTAAAACTTACCTTGAACAAGCAAAAAAAGTTCTCGATTTCAGTACTGAAGGACGATTGGAAGTTCATTTTAATGGAGAATGGCTATCCAGTACTACTCTTCAAGATGTAATAGGCTTATTGTCCTATATGACTGTTGGAAAAATGTTAGAAAAGGATCAGTTCGGTAGTCGCTACGAGAAAAATATTCCTGTGCATCTGCATGAGTTTGTTTATCCTTTGATTCAGGGATATGACTCTGTTGCCATCAAAGCTGATATTGAGTTAGGAGGAACTGATCAAAAATTTAATATTGGGAGAGGACGAGATTTGCAATATAAAGCAAGACCCGCCTTGTCTATTCTACCTGGTTTTGATGTCGATATGACAGTAGACAAACTTAATGAAGGCTTGAATAAATTCAATCCAAAGCTTATGCGCGATTATGATGGTCCCATACAATTTGGAATGCTTCTCCCTTTACTAGTGGGCTTAGATGGCGTACAGAAAATGTCTAAATCCCTCGGTAATTATGTAGGACTGATGGACGAGCCTTTGAGTATGTATTCCAAGTTGGAAAAAGTCCCTGATGCTCTTGTTGATAAGTACTTTGAGCTATTAACCGACATTGATCTGGCGACGTTGCCAGAAAATCCTCGTGAAAAACAAAAGCAATTAGCTTTAGCGATCGTTGGTCAATACCATAGTCCTGAAGCAGCACTAAAAGCTCAACAGGATGCTGAAAAAATTGTTCTTGAAGGTAATACGACAGATCTTGGTGATATTCCCAAATTTGAACTTGCTCAAATTAATTTCCCTGTCCCACTGCATTATCTTGTCAAAGCTTCTGGACTTTGCAAAAGTAATAGCGAAGCTCAAAGTCAAATCAAAAATGGTGCAGTTAAACTTGATGGCGAAAAATTAAGCGATCGCACTTTTGATAGTGCTACCGACCTATCAGGCAAAGTCTTGCAAGTCGGTAAGAAAAAATTCTTGCGCTTGATATAAGTAAAATAGCCATAAATAATAAAGCCCCAAAGAAGCTCGTTTTTGATCTTCTTTAGGGCTTTATTATCAAACTACTATCTAGATGCAGTATCAGTTAGCTGAGCACGGACAGAAGTGAGGAATCTAGCGATCGCCTGAAAAACAGGATCTCCTGTGAGCTTACGCTTCTTAATATCATCTTTCTCAATATCATCAAGAATACTATTATAAATGGTAATAGCTTGATATAACTTGGTTCCATCTACAGTTACCAAACCGTCTTGAAGAGATGGAGTTCCATTAGAACCAAATGGAACTAAAAAACTAATACTATCAACCAAAAGATTGGCTTGGCTGCCGCTAACACCTGCTGCAATCAAACCACTAACCAATCTTCCTCTTGGCTCTAGTAAATTTGCTCTTGATTTGTCAGAGCTAGTCAACAAATTAAAGAAATCACTGGTGAGTGAACCCTTTGGAACATCTAACCCTGTTTTTAAGAGAGCAAGAATTTGAGATTGTGAGGCAGGGCTAAGAAGAACAAGTGTTCTAGATGCATTGTTATGCTTAGAACTACTCTCGTTAGAACCAATCGGACTATTAGAGGTCGCAATTCCAGGATTTACAGGAAATGTACCAGCTAAAACAGGCATATTGCCTGCAAAGCCAAGTACAGACGCTAATAAGACGGACAGTGTTTTTTTCATAGCGAATTACCTAAATTGTTAAATCGTAAAATAAATTTCTGTATAGAAATTTATCTAGTTTAATTAAGCCACTTCCGTTAACCTCAATGACTTAATCAAGGTTACCTGCGACCTATGAAATTAGCCCCATAGGTGATGCCCAAAATAAGCTGAGTTCCAGCACTACTGCTATTAATAATATCAGCATAAGTTAGGCTGATGTTTAGAGGCAATGTACGATCAGGTAGGAAGCTAGCTGCAAAATTTAGTCCCTGTCCTGAATAAGCCGTACTAATTCCAAACTGTGGGTCTATTAAGTAGCCAACACTACCAAATACGCCTACGCCATTACTGTTGTTAGAATTACGATAAGTACCTCCACCAACACCAGCAGATATGACTAAAGGCTTAGGATCATCTAAGCTCTCAGGGTTAGTTAAACGCGATAGAGTAGCAACTCCATAAACCGAAGAAGGTGTTCCACCTGCATTACTGCCATAGTTAGCAAAGTTTGTCCAACCGACCGCAACGCCTACTTGATTCTCAAAGTCTTCATAAACTACTTTATGGACTTTAAGATCAAAAGAGCCATTAGAACCAAAATTGCGGATACTGTTGAGATTGAAAACACCTTCAACAGCGGCAAACTCGCTTGCATTACCTAAGCCCGTACCGACAGAGATACTTCCATCGACTGTATCCCTTAACTTACCTGCGGTGGAGCCGAAAAGACCAACAAAAACATCGCCAGTCTGCAATCCAAATCCAGTCGGTGTACCTGCGTTCAGCCCTGGGAAATATAAAGGCTTAATTGTTGCGCCCTCAGTTTGAGGCGTAATTGGTCGGATTTTGATTAGAGGAGAATTAGATGTCGGTGCTGCCTGAGCAATTTTTACATTGTTCCGAGCCGCTTCTACAAGATCAAGATCAGGCTTAGTAGAGATCTGGATGGAACGATTAGTCTTAAAGCTAAGTGGCTTAGAGAAAATATCTTGTTGTGGCTGTTTAAGATCCTTCGCAGAATCGGGCAACCTGTTTGTTACAATTGGAGATTTGGTTACCTTGGTTTTAGCAGTCGCGGGATTAGTTGTTGTATTTTTAGCAACTTTTGACTGGGCTGAGACATCATTAATTTGACCGATCGCACCCAGTCCAATCATCGCTCCTGTAAAAGCCAGTAGCAATCTGTTCACCATAAAGCTTCTATTTAGCATTTGTCATAGTCCTCACCCACGAGTTAACTTTGCTGAAATCATGCAATTGAAATCGTGCAATCCTAGACTTAAAAACACTCAGAGAAGCGATCGCTTCTCATTCAAACAACACAAAAAATTCACTTTTTGGACTTTAGCACGAATTCTTTTGCCCTCAAGGCTTCTAACTATACATTATCATGTCGTTAATAGTTGTTTTTTGCTCAGATCATATATAAATATGAATTTGTGGAGTTAAATCTTGAGCTTTACTAGGCACTTTACAAAATTATTACGTGCTCAGTTAAATGCTGTTTTAAAATCGCAAATTGATTTGTTGCCCAGAGAGGCAAGGCTTTTAATCGCCGTTTCTGGTGGACAAGATTCATTATGTTTGGCAAAACTTTTATTAATTCAACAAGCTAAATTTAACTGGAATTTAACAATTGCCCATTGCGATCATCAGTGGCGTAGTGACTCAAGTGCTAATGCTCTTCATGTTGAAAAAATCGCGCACGAATGGGGAGTGGCTTTTTGTTTGAGAACTGCTGAGTCTCCACTAAAGAGTGAGGCAAGTGCAAGAGAATGGCGCTATGCAATGTTAGTAGAGATGGCTAATACGCACAATTGTAAATATGTAGTGACAGGACATACTCGTAGCGATCGCGTTGAGACTTTGCTATATAACTTAATGCGTGGGAGTGGGGCAGATGGACTTGCTTCATTGACTTGGCGGCGATCGCTTACATCAGAGATCAATCTAGTCCGACCTTTATTAAATGTCAGTCGCCATGAGACCGCCGCATTTTGTCATGAAAATCAAATTCCAATTTGGGAAGATAGCACCAATCAAAATCTGGAATATCGACGTAATCGTTTACGTTTAGAAACAATTCCTTATCTGCAAACACATTTTAATCCGCAGTTAGAAAGTGCGATCGCGCAGACATCGGAGCTTTTGCATGACGATGTGATTTATTTAGAGAGTCAGGCTAGCTGCTTTTTTGAAGAAAATATTTCCGTGATTTGGGATGCTCAAGCACCTTGTTTGCATCGTCAAAGATTGAAAAAGCAGCCTTTAGCTTTGCAAAGAAGAATCGTCAGGCAATTTCTATCACGTTATTTAATCCATCAAGTAAACTTTGAGGATGTCCAGCGATTTTTGCGTTTATTAGATGCCCCAAATCGATCGCAAAGTGAACCATTTAAAGGCAATATTACTGCTTTTGTGGAACATCCTTGGATTTTGCTTCGTAAATAGAATTAATTAGGTTAGTTTATTCTATTTACCGCCGAGAGTGATCAGCGCAAAAAAGCTGCCGCTATTCCAGAGGCAATGCAATAGCATCGAAGAGAGCAGATTGCCCGATCGCCAATATACAAATCCCATCACCATCCCCAAGACACTGAGCGGGATAATATCGGCAATATTTAAATGAGCTAAAGCAAATATAAAACCACTTAAGGCGATCGCACCCCAGACAGGTAAAAACTTAGTGAGTGAAGGAAGCAAAAAACCACGAAACAAATATTCCTCGAAAAAAGGAGCAGCGATCGCTAGGGTTGTCCAGAGCAAGAACTTTGGTAAATTATTTTGACTATCGGTCAAGATTGGTAATAAAGGATTACCGCCGCCTTGACCTTGCAAGAATTTTTGGCTAATAATGGAGACAATCAGAACCAATGGAACCGATGCAAAATATCCACCAATTCCCCATGCTAACCATTGCGGTGAGGTAATTTTAAATTTAAACCAACCATCGGGCAAGGGGCGATAGGAGGCTAGACTAATTTGCAAAATTGGTAGCATTGGCATGACTGAAAGTGTGTAGGGAATCAGAACTAGCCATGCTTGCAATGTGAAATTTCCACTAGCTCTTGATTGCAGCCCTAATAGTTCAAATATTAAGGGTAGAACTAATTGAGTAGTTAGACAAAACGCTGTAAACCATAACACCATCACTTCCCAAGTTATGCCAAGCCCCCAAGGTACTTGCCAACTGGTTTGATTAGGATTATGAAACAGAGAAGATTTACGGAAGAAAATCCATTGAATTAATAGCCCTAGCCAAAGTAAAATCCCAATACTACCACCTAGTAAGGGAATAGAATTAACGATGATTAAGCGGTTAATTGCGGAGTTTACTTCTATTTGAGATTGTTGTTCAAGTTCAGGTAGTTTCTCGCTTCTTTGTTGAGCTTGATAGAGCTGGGTAAGCGCTGCTTTGCGATACCAGCCGTCAAGAGTGCGGCGAATTTGAGCTTCGGCATTAGGAAATAAAATGGTTGGTTCTGACCAAAGCCCCTTCAAGATTTGTGCGGTTAATCCATTACTAGTCATCGATAGCCCTTCTAAATTAGCAATGCTATCCCATGTTGCGATCGCCCCTGAAGTATCGCCAGTCTGCACTTGCAACAATCCCATTCGCAAGCTGATTTCGCTAATGTTAGTTTGCTTCTTTTGACGTTGTTTACTGAGAAACTGCGGATCATCGCCTTGTAAATCTGAACTTACCGATAGGCGATCAAATTTAGCAAGGTTAGATTTACTAGCATCACGCACTTCTTGATAACTGCTGAGTGCTTGAGCATATATATTTTGAGGGTTTTGAGATTTGCGATCGCCGATTAGGACTTGGAAGATGTCATCTGTTGCCTTCTCTTGCACTTGAGTCGCTTGCAAAATCAAATCTGTTTGTAATAAATCTAGTTTTGTTTGCTCTTGAGGATTATTCCAACTAGCTCGCAAAGTGATAAAGATAAATAAAATAGACAATAAGCTGAGGATACTTAATAGTAATGACTTAGCGTTCCAAGATTTGTCATTCAACGGCTTATAATCCATTCTTTTGCGTCAGTCGATAGGGCAATGTAAAGCACCGCCTATCCTATCATTTCGATCCTGTAAATCGCAAACCGACTATTCCGATAACAATCAAGCCGATACAGATAAATCTAGGTAAGTCTCTCGGTTCACCTAAAAATAATGAACCAACGATCGCTGTGCCGACCACACCGATACCTGTCCACACTGCATACCCTGTCCCAGTTGGCAAGGTTTTTAAAGCTTGAGCGAGCAGAATGAAGCTAGCCGCAAGCGTGGAAAGCGTAATTAGGCTTGGTACTGGTTTGGTAAAGCCATCGGTATATTTTAAAGTGCTTGCCCAGACAATTTCCAATAGTCCCGCGATAATCAAATAAATCCAATCCATTCTATTTTCCTAAGCTTTTTTGCGATCGCAGTGATAGTGAACTTAAAACCACACTTATAGAACTAAGCGCCATTGCTAAACCCGCAATTGTGGGATTGAGAGTGATCCCAAAACTAGGATAGAGAAGCCCTGCGGCAACTGGTATGGCTAAAGTGTTGTAAGCAAAAGCCCAAAATAGATTTTGGCGAATTTTGCTAAAGGTAGCACGACTGAGTTGGATCGCGGGAACGACATCGCTGATGTCATGACGCATCAATACAATATCGGCAGTTTCCATGGCAACATCGGTTCCTGAACTGAGGGCGATGCCAACCGTAGCCGAGGCTAAGGCAGGTGCATCATTAACTCCATCACCGACCATGGCAACGCGCTGACCTTCAGCTAGCAGTTTTAAGACGGCAGCAGCTTTGCCTTCAGGTTTGACTTCCGCGATCGCCCGTTCTGGAGGAATGCCAAGTTGATTAGCGATCGTAATTGCCGTTTCTTGCCGATCGCCTGTAAGCATCCAGACTTGTAACCCCATTGCTTCGATTTGACGAACGACTTCAGGAGCTTCGGGTTTGAGACGATCGCGGATGGCGATCGTGCCAACTAATTGCAAATCGCAAGCCACAAAAATTGGCGTTCGACCAGATTTGGCTAATTGGTGCGATCGCTCTATATTTTCGCTAGAAATTTCGACATGGCGTTCACTTAACCATTCGGCGTTACCAACTAAAACCATTTCACCAGTGCTAAGTATTGCTTCTACACCGCAGCCCACGACGATTTGTGATGATTTAGTTGGTAGTAGCTCAAT
>JAYVVP010000317.1:0-3139 GCA_043786935.1 Pseudanabaena sp.
GTTGGGCTTTCTTGGTCACAGTTGTTTTCTATTCGATATGTCTTTTAACTGGCTTCAAATATACTTTTGTGTGTCTCACTTGACGGAACCAGTACCAGAGGTCAGTTACCTAAAATATTTCCCACTTTATCTACAGAGCTAGAAAATCAGGTTATTTGTGTGGTTAATGAAGCCCAAATTCCATTCTCAGCACAAATAACAAACTGTATTCCTTGTTTACATTATGGTGGTAGACAAACTCAATGTTTTCCTTTTTACACTTATAGCGAAGAGGGAAATAATCGACAAGAAAATATTACCGACTGGGCGTTAGAACAATTCCGAACCCATTATCAAGATCCCAAAATTACCAAATGGGATATCTTCCATTACACCTACGCCCTACTCCATCATCCCCACTATCGCCAACGTTACGCCGCCAACCTCAAACGCGAACTACCGCGCATCCCCTTCGCACCAGAGTTTCATCCCTTTGCGATCGCAGGAAAACGCCTTACCGAAATTCATATTAACTACGAACAACAACCCGAATATCGCCTCAAACATATTGAGAACAAAGATCTCCCAATCGATTGGCGAGTCGAAAAAATGCGCCTCAGCAAAGACAAAACCCAAATTAAATATAACGACTTCCTAACGCTTACAGGTATCCCCCCAGAAACCTTTGAATACAAACTGGGCAACCGTTCTGCCCTAGACTGGATCATCGGTCAATACCAAGTCAGCACCGACAAACGAAGCGGTATCACCAACGATCCCAATCGTCTTGATGACGAAGAATACATTGTGAGATTGATTAAGCAAGTCATCACCGTGAGCTTAGAAACCGTTAAAATTGTGAAAGGTTTACCAGATTTAGGACTACCCAATGATTAAGCCAGAATTATTTGATGTTGTTGAACTTTTAATTGATTTGCCAGATTTAGAAATAAAGGCTGGTGAACTTGGCACGATTATTGAAGAACATAATGGTCAGGCTTATGAAGTAGAATTTGCAAATGATAAGGGTGAAACTCTTGCATTTTTGGCTTTGACTCCTGAGAAGTTTATTGTGGTGTGGAAAAGTGAAACTCACTCTTGGGTATCTTTGTCTGATCGCATTAATGCAATGCTGCAAGTTATTCCAGAAGACGGACAAGAAAAAGTTTTAAATTTTACACGCTCCCTTTATCAAACTCCTTCGTAAATTAATTGATATAGTTAGATTTCATCCACTATTCAGACATAAAAATGATTACAAATTCGCTAGATAGAGAATCTATATTAAATGAATTGCGTGGTTTGAAGTTAGAATTGCGCGATCGCTATAAAGTCACTAAGATCGGTGTCTTTGGCTCAGTGGCAAGAAACGAAGCGACTGAAGAAAGCGATATTGATATTGTGGTAGAAATGGAGCCAAACATTTTAAAACGAGTTGGGCTTAAACAGGAATTAGAAAAATTGTTTAACAAAGAAGTTGATATTATCCGCTATCGCAATAATATGAATCCTTATCTCAAATCAGAGATTGATAGAGAGGCTATTTATGCGTGAATAAGTAAATCTTTTGAAGCTATTTTTAGAAATTGATGAGGCAATTAGAAGGATTGAGAGGCATTTTAATGGAATTAATGAACCAGATGGTTTTATCCGTGATGATGCTGGATTAGATTGCTTAGATGGTATCAATATGATGTTGACTGCTATCAGTGAAAATATTTGCAAAATTGATAAAATTATTGGCAAGGCTACATTTAATAAATATCCTGATGTTAATTGGGGAGAAGTTAAAGGAATTAGAAATATTTTAGCTCATGCTTATTTTGATGCTGATTATGAGGAGGTTTATACAATATGTGCTTTTGAACTAGAGTGTCTCAAGCAAACGTTAGCAAAGATTCGGAGTGATATTTAACCGCCTTAATCCATCATCCCCAATATCGCGATCGCTATCAAGTCAGCAAAATTGGCATATGCTCAGTGGCAAGAAATGAAGCTAAATCATCAAAGCTTAACCACTCATTTTCGGTGGTTAGTCCAAATTTTTGTAATCCTCTCCAAAAGTTATTTCGTTTAGTTTTTTGCTGTTTTGTTGCGACTTGGTTTTCAATGTTTTGGTTAATTCGGAGATCGCCTACAATAGCGTTATTAGCAAGTCCTAAATTCTCCTATGTTCAGTGTTGTTGATTTAAATAGTGAAGACACAGAAGATAAGGCTTACTGGCTCCAAAAAAGTCGCAATTTTAATTTAACCCTATGCAGCAAAATATCTACAAAATCCTTAGTCAAACTCAACGGCAGCGGGTGAGCGATGGCGCGATCGCTTCGATTTTTGATGGATGCCAATCAGCGCATCGAAAATTAATCCTAGTATTGCCCCAGTTAGGAGATTTCGATAGCCTCGAATACATTTGGTGGATACAGAGAGAAATTGAACGGATTAAATCAGAAGGCATCGCAGTTAGGGCAATTGGCATCGGCGATCGCCAGTCAGGACAGTATTTTTGCAAGTTTACAGGTTTTGATGAAAGTTGGATGTTTGTAGATGCAACGGGAGAACTCCATCGCCAATTAAATCTCTATTCAGGACTGAAAACTAAGTTTCCTCTGATGTCATCAGGTCAAAGTGCTTGGGTCAATCTCATGCTGATGTGTGCGGGAATTGGTAGTCAAGGCACTTTAAAAGAAGTGTTTCGTGGCTACCGAGGCGATCGCCAAGCTCCGCAACTAATCGGTGATCAGGAAATCATCAAAGCTGCGCCATTGCCTCCTTTAAAAGGTTCTTTTTTTAAATGGGCTGGTGGCAGTGGATTCCAACGACCATTTGAACTTGCCACTTTGCGCTTGCGTAATATGGCAGAGGTACTGGGCAATTGGCAAGCCTATGTCCCCGATGCATCGTACATGACTCAGCGAGGTGGGACTTTTTTGTTTGATGCTCAAGACAAATTGATTTACGAACAGCGCGATCGTGGGATTTTAGGATTCGCAGCTAATCCAAGTTATCCCTTGTCTTTTTTGTTCTCAAACCAAGCAGCCACCCTTAAGTTGTAAATCTAAATAGCTTAGAAGGCACTGCTTTGCAAGGACTTTTTAAGCTTATTTGTTATCGATCAAGATTGCCTCAATCTGGTCAGCAGGTTTAAACCCAAAAATTTGG
>JAYVVP010000318.1:0-8802 GCA_043786935.1 Pseudanabaena sp.
CACTGGTATTTTTAACCAAAGTTTATCTTTTACTACTAACTTCATACGGCATATATTGCAATGCTTTTTCTTACTCATTACGCGGAACCATTGCCGAAATCAAAGCCGCCGCTAAAACATGGCGATCGCCTTCATGATTATCCATACAAGGAATTAAGCGATCGGTCACATTGATCATCGCATCAGGGAAAGCCCGATTAATTTGCACTTCTAACCGATTTACTTGCTGGATCTGCATTTTCTGATTTGCTACCAAGTTTCGGAGCGCCCCGTCTAAGATTTCTTGTGACCAATGCACACGATACAGCCCAGCCTCAGCAGCACGAAGCAAAGTGTCCCTCAGATACATTGGATAAAGCACACAGGAGTCAAGCACAACGAGAAATCGAGATGATTGCAAACTCATTACGCTGGTGAGATAGCCTCAGCTAAGCGGTCATCCTCTGGTGTATAAAATCCCAACTCTTGACTAAATTCAGTAAGCTCACTCAAAGCCTGATGACGCTGAGCATCTCTCTGTTTTTTGTACCGCATTAAATCTTGAAACTGGACACGGCGATGCGTACCCACCTTGATATAAGGGATATCGCCTTGATCTAACAATTTATATAAATAAGGACGTGAAACATTGAGCAAGTCAGAGGCTTGAATCGTACTCAAATGCAAGTTATAAGGAACCAACGATATAACTTGTCCCGATGCCATCATGTGAATAACTTGCCGAAGGGCTTGATATATAGAATCAGGCAACATAATTTCTTCACCGTCCAGACCGACAAGCTTGGGATATGCCTTTTCTAGCATTGCCTCTAGGCGTTGTATTGGTAGAATGTCTGGCTCAGGCGCAAAGACAGAATCTGGTAGGTCGTTCAACATATACATGCTAAAAATTGCCGATGTTGAGATGGGTTGATTTTTGAAGTAGGTGTAATAAGTGTAAATATATTATATGCCGATAAGAGCGATCGCTTAACTATCAGTTGTGTCTAAGGGGGCTTTTTTGAAATTCAGATCTGAATGTTTCCCATCAAGCGATCGCCTATTCATTTCATAGGTAAAGTCGTCGCTTGCTTGCTGACAGGTTTATGAGTATTGTGATAGCTATAATTTAAAATTCCGAAATATATGGAACACGACTTTAACTTTGAAAATACAGTTCAAAGATGCCTTGCGTGAGGCATTAAAAGAAAGGGGTCACATAAACATCTTGATCGCTGGTCGTACTGGGGTAGGAAAAAGTACGTTAATTAATGCGATATTTCAAGGAAATCTAGCAACTACAGGGCAAGGTCGTCCAGTCACACAAAATACACGCGAAATTAAAAAAGAAGATATTCCTATTTCCATCTTTGATACTCGTGGGCTTGAGATGGCGGATTTTGCCAAAACTATGGGTGATTTACAATCATTTGTTAGAGAGCGTGGCAGGAATACCGATCCAAAACTACATATACACGCAGCTTGGATTTGTATTTCTGAAGATTTGCGCCGTGTCGAACCAGCCGAAGAACAACTTGTTGAAATGCTGGCTGACTATATGCCAGTTATTACTATCGTAACTAAAGCAAGATCTGATCAAGGATTTCGAGCTAAAGTCCAAGAATTACTTCCACTTACGAAAAATGTAATTCGTGTTCGAGCAGTTCAAGAAGAACTAGATGAAGGATATATTCTCGCTCCTATGGGATTACGGGAACTTGTTGATTTGACTATGCAAGTAGTTCCAGAAGGTCTTAGAAGAGCTTTTACAGCAGCCCAAAAAGTAAATATCGAATTAAAAAAAACACAATCTCATGTGATAGTGGCTACCGCAGCAGCTAGTGCCGCAGCAATTGCTATGTCACCTATCCCTTTTTCTGATGCTCTGTTAATCGTACCTGTACAAGTTGCAATGCTTGCTGGAATATCTGCGACCTTCGGCATTTCTTTCAATGAGAGTTTTCTTAGTTCACTTATAGGGAGTGTAGTGACTGGGGCGGGGGGGGCTTTTGCGGGACGAGCAATTGTTTCAGGACTTCTAAAATTTATACCTGGGGCTGGTTCTGCTCTTGGTGGAATGATTGCATCAAGCACGGCATTAGCACTTACTACAGCTTTTGGAGAGGCTTACATTGCTGCATTAGAAATGTTGTTTGTCCGTAATGATGGACAACCGCCAACATCTGACGATGTTGTAGAAGCATTTAAAGAAAGATATGCACTGTCAGTTAAAGGATAAGGCTATGGCAAATCTAGAGCATTTACAAGAATTAGAAAAGGGTTCAGAAAGCTGGAACAAATGGTTATTGCTTTTAGATAAGCAAAAAATTGATAGAAGAACTATTGATCTTAGCAATGCAGACCTTAGTGGGAAAGAGAAAAAATGGTCAGAATATGATTTCAAGGGGGTTAATCTCAAAGGCGTAAATCTAAGGTTTTCCGATCTCACAAAAGCTAATTTTCTTTTAGCAGATTTGAGGGAGGCAGATCTGACATGTGCAAAGATTCGTTATACCGAATTCAATCAGGCAATCTTAGATAATGCCAACTTTACAAGTGCTGATCTATTTGGAGCAAAATTTAATAGAACCAAACTCAATAGGGCAGACCTCAAAGGGGTTGATGCCAGAAACACATTCTTTGCTCAAGCCAGTTGCATAGAAGCTAATTTTACAGGAGCCATGTTTGGAGATGCAAAACTTCAAGAATCAAATCTAAAAGGGGCTATTTTTCGATCTGCGGGCTTATTAAATACGAATTTTAGTTCTTCTAATTTAACCAAAGCAGATTTTCAAGAAGCAAATCTGACTATAGCTATTCTAAATGATACTAATCTTACAAGCTCTATTTTAGTTAATGCTGATCTGAGTGGTGTTGGAGCATGGGGAGCAAACTTTACAAACGCGGATTTCACAGGGGCGTGCATAAATGGTTGGAGGATAGATAATACGACAAAGTTTGACGGAGTTAAATGTACTCATATCTATATGAAATCAAATCAAGAAGAACGAGTACCGTACAATGCTAATGAGTTTTTTAAACCGAGAGATTTTCAGAAGCTTATTCAAAAAGCTCAAAATACGGTCGATCTGATTTTTACGAATGGTATTGACTGGCAAGCATTTCTAAAAGCCTTTTTGAAGCTTAAATCTGAAACTGGCGACGAACTATCTATTTATTCGATAGAAGATAAGTGGGATGGTTATTTTGTTGTGCGTGTCAATGTTCCACCTGATGCAGACAAGAAAGAGATTGAGACTTTGCTAAAGGTAAAAGACACTCAAATTGAAGGATATCACAGAGAAAATACTAACTTGTTGAACCTATTACAAACTGCTTTACAACAACCTCGTCAAGCTTTTCATGCACCTGCTTACGGGGTGGCAGGTAACTTACAAGGCGATCAAAAAATTTATCCACTTCAAACCTGATAATATTCAGGGTAATTATAATGAAAATAAGGAGTGACATAACGTGCTTTCAGAAGCGCAGTTAAGAAAATGCTTTTTAGTTTGTCAAAGCCTATCAAGTATGTATTTACCCATTTATCTCGTCAGATTTGATTCACGATATAATGCTATTTACATTCTCGCAGGCGAAGAAACGGAAGTATTGATTGGTAGTAACGGCGAAATAGTGGAGATATAGAGATGATCCAGCCTGATTACAAACAAATGACCCGTACCGAACTACGGGAGTATATGTTGGCTCACCGTGATGACGAGAAAGCTTTTCACATCTATATGGACAAAGTTCAGCAAGAAGCTGTCAAAATCCCAATCAATGATGAAGTAATCGCCGATCCACAAAAATTTGCGACTTTCATCGAACAAAACAAACAACGCAAACAGCAAGAATCTACAGCGCAACCCACTAATTTGTTTAGCCAAAACTTTCATGGAAATGTCTATGGTGTCGCTGGAAATGTTGCAGGAAATCAAATCATTAATGCCCAGCAACAAAGCCTAACAAGTGCCGCAATGGAAATCCAAGCTCTTTTGACCCAACTAGCTCAAGATTATCCTGAAGGATCTTTAGAAGAAAAACAAACGCTTGCCAAAATGGAACTTAAGCGCAAAGTCAAAGAAGACCCAACCTTGAAAGATCGATTATTGAATGCCATTAAATCTGGTGGTATTGAGACAGTGAAAGTTCTCACAAATAATCCCTTTGTCAGCATTCCCCTTGAAACTGTCAAAGGTTGGCTAGAAGCAGAATCTCAAAAATAGATTTTGGGACTACAGCGATCGCAGGTTGATTGTTTTTTAGAGGGGCGATCGCTGTTTTTGGTGAATGGATAGGCGATCTAGAGCATAAATTTTGCCAGTGTTGTTCAGGCGATCACTATGAGTATTGATGCTATCACCGATGAAGATGCTCTTAATTGGTTTCATCATTGTGGCATCTGCTTTGAGCCTTTTAGATAGGTTCTTTTGTAGCGGGTTTAATCGGAATTTGCTGTAAAAGGACTAACCAGCGAAAACTAGCCGATCGCTATTTCAAAAGCTTCACAAACTGAGGGAATAGAAAATTTAGTTTTAGCCTGTGCATAAGCCGTTTCTACCATTTTTTGAGTAGCGGCGCGATTGCTAAAAATTTGTTGCATTGCATCAGCAAGTAATTGCGAATTGTTGGGTGGGATCAATAAGCCAGTAACTCCATTTTCGATAATTTCGCTAGTACCACCACCGATAGTGGCGATCGCAGGACGTTTTGCTAATTGCGCCTCAACAATTACTCTGCCAAAAGGTTCAGGAGCTGTCGAACAATGCGCGATCGCATCACAAGCTTTCATTAATTCGGGAATATCTTGACGAAAGCCTAGCCAATGGACGCGCCCTTGCAAAGATGGTTGAGCAGCGATATTTTTTAACTTTTCTGTATATTCCGCTTCGCCAAATAGAGCATCACCCACTAGCAAAACATGGACATCGGGCAGTTTACTGGCGGCTTCCAACAAAATATGTTGACCTTTCCAATAAGATAAACGACTAAACATCCCAACCAAAGGGCGATCGCTAGGAATACCCAATTCAGATCGAAGAGATTGAGCGCGATCGCTGTCAATACGATCAAATACTTCTCCATCAAATCCGTTATAGACGATGCGTAATAGTTCGCGCTTTCCACCTGCGGCGACAAATGCTTCACCAGTCGCTTTGGAATTAACGATTACTCGTGTAGCGAACCAATTTGCTAAAGTAACCGCAATACGGCGATTAGTAGAACTGAAGATATCAGCTGTTAAAATATCGTGCAAATGCCAAACTATAGGTGCACCACCAAATAATTTTGCGATCGCTGATACTACAAATCCTTTTTGATTATTGGCATGAATTAACTCAAAAGCTTTACTCCTTTGGGCAACTAGCTTACCAAGTCGCCATAGATCGCCGATTGACTTAAGAGAGGCTAATCCGCTTGATACTTTTACATTCGCAAGCGATCGCGATGCTTGGCATACTTCAACTTTTACCCCTAAATCTTCAAGCCGCTTTTTTAAAATACCATCGGTCAACAGCAAGACCTGACTAGTCTCCCGATAAGCGTGGGCAAAATCTAGCAAACAAAGCTCCCCACCGCCCAAAACTGCGGTATAGCTGACAAATAAAATTCTTTTTTTATTCATATTTTTCGCAAATAAATTTCTATTTCTTCAGCTTCTTCAGCGATTTAAAGTTAATTCCTTTTTATTACCTAAAATCCCCTGTGGTCGCCATACCATGATCAAGATCAAAGTTAAACCAATCAGCATTAACTGAATTGCTTCAAACCTGCCGCCATCGACGCGAAGTTGTTCTGGTAAAAATCGAGGCAAGGCATTGTATAACTGAAAAACTGCTGCACCAAGAAGTACGCCCAAATTATTTCCTGCCCCGCCGATCGCAATAATTGTCCATGCTTGAAAAGTGATCAGGGTAGTGAAGTTAGTTGGATAGACTGTGGTCAATTGCCAAGCAAAAAATGATCCAGCCATACCTCCTATTGCTCCACCGATCGCAAAAGCTTGCAATTTGTACCAAAACACATTTTTGCCAAGTGCCTTGACCACTTCTTCATCTTCACGAATTGCTTTTAGTACACGCCCCCAAGGCGATCGCACTAGCCACTCTAAACGCCAATAAACAATAGTAATTACCACTAGTAAAAGCAGTGCTAGTACAAATGAATAATTTTGACGCGAAACTAGGTTAACCAAAGGAAGTGGAAAATCCTGTACGCCTCTTGTGCCTTTGGTGAGCCATTCTTCATTATTCACAAATAGACGGATCATTTCCGATACGCCAATTGTGACAATGCCAAGATAGTCCTCACGCAATTTTAAAGCGGTGCTCCCAATAACTATCCCTAGCAAACCTGAGATCGCGGCAGCAATCAGAAAAGCTAAGAACCAAGGCACACCATTCAGGCTTAGTAATACAGTTGTGTATGCCCCAACGGTCATAAATGCAACGTGTCCAAAGTTAACCAAGCCTGCAAAGCCCCATTGCAGATTTAGTCCCAAGCTAAACAGGGCAAAGATTGCTGCATTAATGAAGAGAGTGGTGATGTATTCAATCATGATTTGATAATGAAGTTAAGGGCGTGAAGCGCATCTTTGCCTTCGTAGAGGTACGATAAATTTGATTATGTAGAAATATAGTAAGTCTAGACTAGCCCACTGTAAAACACCATGCGTCAATACCATGCGTCTATGTATTAACCCTGCTTGTGCAATGCCCGACCATGCTGAAAATGACAATTATCTAACTTGTCAAGGATGTGGCTCGGAATTGTTGATTGATGATTGCTATACCGTAACTAAGTTACTAAGTGATACGGGGGGATTTGGAGTTGTATATGAAGTACATAATCCCGCAGGACAAGCAAAAATTCTCAAAATCCTCAAGCAAGATTTGAATGAAGATAGTAAAGCTGTCTCGCTTTTCCAGCAAGAGGCGTTTGTCTTAGGGCAGATATCGCACGCGGGGATACCAAAAATTGAGACTTATGTGCATCACACTCTCAAAAACGGCAAAATGTTGCACGGGATTGTGATGCAAAAAATTGAGGGATTGAACCTCGAACAATGGATTTATCAGCGCCAAAAAAAGCCGATCGCCCAAAAACGAGCGATCGTCTGGCTACGTCAATTGGTAGAAATTCTAGCGCTCGTGCATAGCAAAGGTTATTTGCATCGAGATATTAAACCCGCAAATATCATGTTGCCTCCTTCGGGTCAGCTAGTTTTAATTGATTTTGGCACTGCTCGTGAAGCAACTCATACTTATCTCGCTAAAATTGGCAGTGTGCAAGGGGTTACCAGTATTTGCTCAGTTGGCTACACTGCTCCTGAACAAGAAAAAGGTTTTGCAGTACCACAATCCGATTTTTATGCGCTCGGTTGCACAATGATCCATTTGGTAACTGGGAAATATCCCCTCGATACTTATAATCCCGATCGCGATGTTTTTGAGTGGCGATCGCACGCTCCTGAGATCTCCGAGGAGTTAGCTGATCTAATCGATGTTCTAATCGCTCGTAAACCTAGCGATCGCCCGATCAATTGCGAAACAATTTTAAAAATCCTTCAAGAGATCGAAAAGATCGATAAACTCACGCCCAGTGGCACAACTAAAGCCAAGCGTAAATCAATTAAGAAAGCGATCAAAGAATCAACCCGCAAACCGACTTCGCCAATCTTATTGACAGTATCAGTAATAATTGCTGCTTTTATGGGACTGGGCATCGGCACTGTGATTAAAGTCTCAGCAATTGGCTTTGACCTTGAAGAAATACAACTACCTGTTTTTCGACAAAAACTACTGACTCCTACGAGATTTTTACAAACACATACAGATACTGTTCAGAGTGTCGCGCTCAGTCCAGATGGCAAAACGATCGCTAGTGCAAGTGATGATGGAACTGTCAAATTATGGGAATTGGAGGGAAGCAATCCTAATCCAATTCGTGAAATTAAAGATCAGGGAGGATGGGTAAAAGCTGTGGTATTTCTGTCTGATCGTCAGATCGTCACCGCAGGTCAAGATAAAAACATCAAAATCATTGATATTGGATCAGGGAAAGTAGTCAAAACTTTAAGCGGTCATACTAACCTAATTAATAGTTTGGCGATCGCCCCGAATAGCGATCTTTTAGCCAGTGGTAGCAATGACAATACTGTAAACCTTTGGAAAATCTCTACAGGCAAGTTAGAACGATCTCTAGTAGGACATAAGGACAAAATTTGGGGTGTCGCGATTTCGCCCGATGGTAAGCAGATCGTTAGTGCCAGTCGTGACAAAACATTAATGATTTGGGATGCGAAAACAGGTGCAAACTTGAAAACTCTAAAAGGTCATGGGGAAGGGGTTACTTGTGTATTGGTAACTCCAGATGGCAAACAAGTAATCAGTGGCGGCAATGATAATGTGATTCGCATATGGGACATCGCTTCAGGCAAGTCAGTATTCACATTGACTAAGCATGAAGGTGCGATCGGCGCACTTACGATCACTGCTGATGGTAATTATCTTTTTAGTGGTAGTAAAGAAACCCCTAATTCCATTCGTTTATGGAATCTCAAAACTAGATCTCTACTTTGGAATCTCATCGGTCATTTAGATCTCGTCACATCTTTGGCACTTACTCCAGACAATCTCAAGCTAGTTAGCAGTAGTCAAGACAAAAGTGTTGATATTTGGGAAGTTCCTAAGCTTTAATAAACCTTACAAATTAATATCTATAACCTATTCTCAACATTCCGTATTACAGCAGTTGTTGAGCAAACCCAATCACGACAAGGGTCGCAGGGCAAAGCCCAGCAGCAGTTGTTGATCAAAC
>JAYVVP010000319.1:0-22266 GCA_043786935.1 Pseudanabaena sp.
TGTTGGGCTTTCTTGGTCACAGTTGTTTTCTATTCGATATGTCTTTTAACTGGCTTCAAATATACTTTTTTGTGTCTCACTTGACGGAACCAGTACCTCTTATTTTAGCGATTGGAAATTTTGGATGATTGCGATCGTGATCTTAATCACAAGAAAAATGAAAATGGATCACATGTTTCTATAACCATAACGGTTAATCTGAGTGGCTGAATAAATAGAGTAAAAGTTTTTGTGAACTGTCGATTTTGTAAAAATTACGATCCTATAGGTCGAAACGGTGGATATTGCAACTTGTTATCTGTACCAGTGCAAAGCAAATGGGATGCTTGCAGATGCTTTTTACCTAAATTTTCTCCGATGCCTTTGATTAAAAGTAAGAAATTAGTAGCAAGCTTCTAAGTACAGGACAAAAACTTGAAATGCTCTCTCCGCAACGATTTCAGCTTATAAGTCTAGACTCGTGACGGGGTAAGGCTTTAAGGCTAATTTAGCGATCTATTTTTGATTTTTTGTCCTGTACTTAGCTGCATCATGATAAGTGTCTTTGGCTGGCATGGTTATAAATGGAAGAAATGAGGGTGAATGAATTTACCCACCCTCATTGTATTCAGAGACTATTTCACGCCTACAGGCATACCCAAAATGTCCTCAATGCGAGGCACTTGGTCTAAGGGAATCACTCGACCTTGATCTTCAAAGTTAGCAATCTGATCGAAATTGAGATAGCGATAAAGCTCACTAGCAAAAGGATCAATCTTTCTAGTTACGATCGCGTGATACTCATCAACTGTGGGAATGCGTCCCAGCAAGGCACAGACTGCCGCTAGTTCTGCCGAGCCGAGGTAGACTTGAGCATCTTTGCCCATGCGGTTATTGAAGTTGCGGGTGGAAGTGGAGAAGACGGTTGCGCCATCGGCTACCCTTGCTTGGTTGCCCATGCAGAGCGAACAACCAGGGACTTCCGTTCTTGCTCCTGCCACGCCAAAGGTGCTATAAATTCCTTCTTCTTTGAGTTGGAACTCATCCATACGAGTTGGTGGTGCAATCCAGAGACGGGTTTTGACAGGAGGTTCTTTTTCGAGAACTTTAGCAGCGGCGCGATAATGTCCGATGTTGGTCATGCAAGAACCAATGAAGACTTCATCAACGCGATCGCCTGCAACTTCTGAGAGCAACTTAACATTGTCGGGATCGTTAGGGGCAGCGACAATTGGCTCTTTGATTTCATTAAGATCGATGTCGATGATTTCGGCATATTCAGCATCAGGATCAGCTTCCATAAGGACAGGATTGGCTAACCACTCTTCCATTTTGGCAATGCGGCGAGTGAGCGTTTTTGCATCGTGATAATCACGCGCGATCATGTTCTTCATCAAAGCGATATTTGATCGCAAGTATTCGGCAACTGTCTCTGTGCTGAGCTTAATCGTGCTACCAGAGCAGGAACGCTCGGCGGTGGCATCGGTGAGTTCAAAGGCTTGTTCCACTTTCAGATTGGGCAAACCTTCAATTTCCATAATCCGCCCTGCGAAGACATTCTTTTTGTTCTTCTTCTCAACGGTGAGCAAGCCGCGTTGAATCGCTATATAGGGAATTGCATTGACGACATCGCGGAGGGTCACACCAGCTTGCAACTCGCCTGTAAAGCGAACCAAAACAGACTCAGGCATATCGAGAGGCATAATTCCAAGGGCTGCCGCGAAGGCGACTAGTCCAGAACCTGCGGGGAAAGAAATACCAAGAGGAAAACGGGTATGAGAATCGCCACCAGTGCCGACGGTATCAGGCAAGAGCATTCTATTTAACCAAGAATGGATAATGCCATCATTAGGACGGAGCGCTACCCCAGCACGATTGGAAAAGAAGTCAGGAAGTTCCTTATGGGTTTTGATGTCGGTGGGTTTGGGATAGGCTGCGGTGTGACAGAAGCTCTGAATTACGAGGTCAGCACTAAATCCTAAACAAGCTAGCTCTTGCAATTCATCGCGAGTCATGGGGCCAGTTGTGTCTTGGGAGCCAACGGTTGTCATCAGCGGTTCGCAAGAGGTATAAGGACGAACGCCGACAACGCCGCAAGCTTTGCCAACCATCTTTTGGGCGAGGGTGTAGCCTTTGCCAGTGTCGATAGGAGTGGAAGGAAGGATGAAAATATCGCTAGCAGGAAGCCCAATCGCATGACGAGTTTTGGCAGTCAGACTACGTCCAATCAACAGGGGAATGCGTCCACCAGCGCGAACTTCATCCGCGATCGTATCAGGGGTGAGGCTGAATGTGGAGAGGGTTTCGCCAGTCGCACTCGTAATCTTTCCTGCGCGAGTGTGAATCGTAATCACATCACCAGTTTCTAATTTGGAGACATCACATTGAATCGGTAATGCTCCTGCATCTTCAGCAGTGTTAAAGAAAATTGGCGCAATCGTACTGCCCAGAATCACGCCACCCGATCGCTTATTGGGAATAAAAGGAATATCGTTGCCAATATGCCAGAGCACTGAGTTAATAGCCGATTTGCGTGAAGAACCTGTCCCCACGACATCACCAACAAAGGCGACAGGATGCCCTTTTTGCTTCAGTTCAGCAATTTTTTGCAACCCCGTTGGCATCATTGACTCCAACATACAGAGCGCATGAAGCGGGATATCAGGGCGAGAGAATGCTTGAGAGGCTGGCGAAAAGTCATCGGTATTGATTTCACCTGTGACTTTAAATACGGTTACGGTGAGAGTTTCTGGCAACTCAGCACGACTAGTAAACCATTCAGATGCTGCCCATGACTCAATCACTGCTCGCGCTCTAGCATTAGTTTTTGATAGTTCTAAAACTTGGTTGAAGGCATCAAATACTAGCAAGGTCTTTTTCAAAGCTGTTGCTGCTAAATCCCCTAACTCTTCATTCTCTAGCAACTCAATCAGGGTATGTACGTTATAACCGCCGACCATTGTGCCGAGTAGTTCCACGGCTCTAGAGCGCGAAACTAATGGCGATCGCACTTCACCTTTAGCGATCGCAGTTAACCACCCTGCTTTGACATAAGCAGCTTGATCGACACCTGGGGGAATGCGATCGCGTAATAACGCTAGTAAAAACTCCTCTTCACCTACAGGGGGATTTTGCAATAGTTCGCAGAGCGCAGAGGCTTGCGCGGCATTCAATGGCAAAGGCGGAATTCCTTGCTGGGCGCGATCGGCAACATGGTCACGGTAGGCTGATAACATACGTTGTTATTTCTAATTCTTTATAAAAACTTAACTTATTATCGATCCTATTAAACTTTGGTACGTAATTTATGTTCGTTGTGATGCGATCGCCATAATGAGATTGTCGATTTTTTGCCTACCTAAAACGTGAAATGAAAGCTTGTGCCTCTAGAAGAGGATAAATCTAAGCTAGCTTTGAGTTGTTGAGTTAAAATACGCACTAGTCTTAATCCCATCGAAACAGTTTCGTTAAAGTTAATAGTCTTAGGAATACCAATTCCATTATCTCGAACAATTAAATGTAGTTTTTTATCAGCTTCAGACTCATGTAAAATAACTTCAATTAATCCCATATTATTAGGGAATGCATATTTAAAAGCATTAGTTAATAACTCATTGACAATTAAGCCTATGGGAATTGCGGTGTCAATATTCAATAAAGTTGGTTGAATTTCTAACTTCAATTCAATTTTATTGGGGTTAAAACTTGTGGAATTATAAAGATTGCCAACTAGACGGTTAAGGTACTCACAAAAGTCAACTTTGTCAACAGACAGAGATTGATACAACTGCTCGTGAATGAGAGCCATTGCATGGATACGACGCTGGCTATCTGAAAGCAATTTAATCGCTTCTGTATCATTTACATAACGCGCTTGCATTGATAGCAAGCTATCAACCAAGCTTAAGTTGTTTTTGACACGATGATGCACTTCTCGCAAAAGCACTTCTTTTTCCGCCAATGATGATTGCAATTTAGTTTCAATTTCTTTTAACTTGGTAATGTCTGAAGCTGCACCAATTGTCTGTTTAACCTTTCCATCTTCACTATATAAAAAAATAGTTTCTTGACAATAAAACCATTTCCATTTGCCATGAATATCTTTCATTCGATATTCAATCACAAATGAATCCCCAAGCTTTTTCTGTCTAATGATCTCGTAATATTCTTTCACTCTATCCAAATCATCAGGATGAACTACTTTATGTTGCATCATCTCACCCATTGCTTGTATTTCTAATGGAGTGTAACCAAGAATACGCGTAATAGCCTGATTACAGTAAATATTCAGGCGTTCTTCCAGATCGTAAATATAGAGAATACTGGAAGTTGTATCGGCTATACGTTGAATAAATTGTTTACTTTCTTTGAGAGCTTGTTCTGTTTGCTTGCGGGTTAACGCGATCGCTATATACGTGACAATCGTTTGCGTCAATTGGACTTCTTCTTCGCTAAATTGTCTTGGCACGTCAAAGTAAGCAGCAATATCTCCTAAATGTCTACTTTCATATTCCAATGGAAATACGGCCCATGCACCAATACTTTCAGCATGGCATATATTCTGCAAAACCATATTGCTAGGCAGTATCGCACAGTGAGGGAAAGTTCTAGATGTTGATTTTGTTCCACTACACGAGGCATCAAAAAATGCTTCAATTGATCGTTTATAATTTTCGCTCAGCCCTGTAGATTCTTGGTATTTTAAACTATAGTTAGAATCAGCAATCAGGATACCCAAACGGGAAGTTCGCAAAGCTGCACCGATTCCACTTAAAGCGATTTGATAAATTTCACTAATTGTTTGAGCTATATTTAATGCAGACACAAAATCGTACATTAACTTCAATCGCGTTAGCTGCAAATTTAACCGATCTTCGGTCATTTGTTGATCGGCGATTGTTTGGACTAATTGACAATTAACATCTTTAAGTTTTTGGCTTAAATTAGCCATCACATTCGCCTCCAACGATCGCATTCTTGATTCTCAAACTCGGTGAACCACAACCAACAGCTAAACCTCCCTGTCCGCCTTTGCCACAACCACCCGACTCATCCCACAAAAAGTCATCAGCGATCGCCTCAATGTCCGCTAAAGTCTCAAAAACATTTCCCGATAGCGTTACATCTTTTACAGCTTCCGCAATTTTGCCATTGCGAATCATCCAAGCTTCCCCCGCTGTGAATGTAAACATCTCTCCATTAGTCATCCCACCTTGCCAGTTTTTGGCATACACACCAACAGGAATATCATTAAACAAATCCGCAACAGGCGTTTTACCTCGTCCAATCCAAGTATTAGTCATTCGCACAATTGGTGGATAGTGATAATCCAAACAGCGTGCATTTCCAGTTACTTTTTCGCCCAATTTACCTGCCGTCTCACGCGAATGTAATCTGCCAACTAATACCCCATCTTCGATTAATTGAGTTGTAGTTGCAGGTACACCTTCGTCATCATAGAGATAACTCCCACGATGCTCAGCGATCGCTGCCCCATCAAAAATTTGCAGATCTTTGGAACCAAACTTTCTACCAATGCTCATTGTTTCTAGCATATCGGGATTTTCATAAAGCATATCTGCTTCTGACAGATGCCCAAAAGCCTCATGTACAAACAATCCTGCCAAAATTGGATCAATTACAATTGTATAAGTATCACCTTGAACTGTCGGCAAATCTAAGGCAGTAACGGCGCGTTGAGCAGCACCGATCGCCTGTTGTTCTAAATTAATTAAATCCGCGTAAGAACACCTTGAGCCAAATGTTTCCCGACCAGTTTGGACAATATCACCGTCCCTAGCAGTTGCCGAACATCGTAACTCCCAGTCAGCCCATTCTTGTTCGATCATTGTGCCTTCTGAGGTTGCCAATATCACTTGTTGTGTACAGTCCCCATAACGCACAGCCGTACTAACTACTCGATCAGAAACTGACCGCAGAATATCGGTGTAATGAGCGCACAAATTCTTTTTATCGATCAGTTCGATCTGATGCGGATTTTCTTGAATCAATGAAATTTTGACTTGCACAGGTTCAACTTCAGCAAGCACCGTTTCCTCATTACCCACCCATTTGGCGGCCGCGATCGCTTCTTTGAGCTTGATTTCTAAACTGTTAAGATCATTAAAACTTGCAAACCCCCATCCACCTTTATGACAAACTCTCACCTGTCCACCAATCGAAATCCCCGTACTTAGTGTTTCAATCCTGCCACTACGTAAAAATATATCGGCTCCTTGCGATCGCTCTAACCGAAGTGAAAAAAAATCGACTTGAGACTTATACTTTGTCACTAAATCCGAAATTTGATCTTTAACTTGCCCTATTTGCATATATAAAGCTCACCAGAAAAGGTAACTATACATCTAATTATACACAAGATTCAAAAATATTACATAAAAATATCGCTTTCATGTATAAAATATGTTTTTTAGGCGCAATGAAACACTGTACTTAAAAATAAGGAGCACTGTGTACCCCTTATCCTTTAGTTAGCTAATCGACTTGGCATAACTTTGGATTTCACCAATATCGAATACTGCACCAAATTTTAATCCCTCCTTTGCATAAAGCTCCGCCCCACCCTGTTGGCGATCTACTAACGTTAATACATGAGTTACCTGATAACCTGCATCACGTAACTTTTCGACTGCAAATAAAGCGGATTGACCTGTTGTGACCACATCTTCAAGCACTACCACATTTGTATTGGGCGCAAGCTCTGGTCCCTCAATCCATGCAGCTGTGCCATGCCCTTTTGGTTGCTTGCGAATAATTAAAGCGGGTATCGGTTGATTTTCATAGGCAGACACCACACTCACCGCGCTCACAATCGGATCAGCCCCCAAGGTCAAACCTGCGATCGCTCCTGTCCCTTCTGGCAACATTGACAATAAGACTTGTCCAGTCCACAACCCACCGAAGGGATGTAATGTTACCAATTTGCCATTGATGTAATAAGTGCTTTTTTGTCCAGAAGATAGCGTAAAGTCACCACTTTTGTAGGCAAGACGACAAAACAGATCTAGTAACTTTTCGCGATTTAAATGTTCCACAACTTTGACTTAGCTTTTGATTTTATAAATAATTTCATAAGTTTACAAGAAAGTAGAGATAGCGTTTTTCATTCTCTCTTGAGTTTCTTGTGCAATATATAACTGGATCTGCTACATTAGTCAGCGTTCAACTGTGAGGATATGTATTTATATGAGTACTAGGTTCTCTTGGCTGGCTTCATCACTGGTTGCAGCATCAACGCTGCTAGTTAGCGGTGCGGCTTTTGCCGATCCCCTGCTTACCGATCAAGATCAATTTCCTCGTAACTTTCCTCCTACCTACCCTCAGGTACAGAATAAAGTCTTGGATATGACTTCTGATCCTAATTTGCCCAATCCCTATATTCAAACTACATTTAGGGATCAATGGATTGAGCGTCAATCAAATGCTTTGCGAGCCATTCATCGAGAAATGATGGACTTACAAACTCTCAGTGATGCGACTATTCGCACCCGTGATTTGCCAAGTCCTTACTGTTCTTCTTTGCTTGCCGAAGGATATAATGCTTGCGCTGCGCCTGAAGAACCTGCTCCTGCGGTTCCTGCTCCTCGATATGAAGCGCCACCTGCTCGACCTGTTCCCGCCTTGTGGTAAGCGGTCAAGTTACCCTAACTAAGTTTTTTGTGTTGAGTTTATAACTAAAAAAAGAGAAGGAGTGCTGAGTACTTCTTCTCTTTTTTGGGTCTTGATGAGATTTTGATTAGATTTTGATTAATTAGGAAAGATTCGTAAGCGCCGATTGGGTTCAGCGCCATAGCTCTCCGATCGCAGTTGATAATGTTCGACTAATTCATGTTGCATACGCCGAATAATTGAAGAACGGGGTAGTAACTCTACGGGTTGACTTTTAGGAATAACGATCTGCTCAACAGCGAGACGGGTTTCTTCAAGGGCTTCGATTTCGTCTTCAGAGTCGCCATAGGCAAACATATTCAAGTCGCTGATTGTATCAGTGGGACTTTCGTCAATGTGCAAAATTCGCCGCAGGGCGCGAGTGATTTGCGGAAGAGTACTCGTTTTGATCGCATGAATGGGAATTTGTCGGGCTTCGGCAACTTGGCGGACTTTGGAACTAGTCCGAATTTGCGATCGCAAGGCTAAAACAATATCAGCGCTATCAAGGTCTTTGGTAATCTCGATTGGCAAATTAATTGATTGAACTACTTGCTCAGTTTGATGACGGCTGACTCCATACAGATAGATACTTAAAGTGCCGAACCTCTCTTTCATCGCGCCATATGAAGCAAGATCGGTAAATTCCTGTTCGTCTTCGTCAGGTGAATTTGAGTCGTTAATGTCGCTAACTGGACTACCGTTAATCCTGCTCACTAAGTCGGATACTTCATTCCGCATTTGTACTGGCGGCTCGATTGCAATTGGCTTCATGCGACCAGAAGATCGCCAACCTTTGACAGAAGGATTGCGGACGACTTCAGGGTTTTTGGGCTTCTCTTCAGTAGTAGTAACATCACCTTCATCACTGACAGCACGAATTTGACGACCAGGATCGCGATCGCGTAGTAACATATCAATTGTTCCTGCCACATCAGCATGGACAGCCCAACGGTATCTTTCCCACATTTCCACAGCAATATCAAAAGTGGGTTGAGCTTTGCGTTCCAAAATGCTCTTTTGAGGCAGTCCGCGCCGCCGCATTTCTTCATCACCGAGGGTGACGGACTGAATGCCGCCGATCAAGTCGGAGAGAGTCGGATTTTTAATCAAGTTCTCTAGTTGATTACCATGCGCCGTGCCGACTAACTGCACACCACGTTCCGCGATCGTTCTAGCGGCTAGGGCTTCTAGTTCTGTACCAATTTCATCGATCACAATCACTTCAGGCATATGGTTTTCCACCGCCTCGATCATTACTTGGTGTTGCAATTCGGGTCGAGAAACTTGCATTCTGCGCGCTCGTCCGATCGCAGGGTGGGGGATATCGCCATCGCCTGCGATTTCATTAGAGGAGTCGATAATTACCACACGCTTATTTAGGTCATCGGCAAGCACCCGCGCAATTTCACGCAGCGCCGTCGTTTTACCCATCCCTGGTTTACCCAATAACAAAATTGATTTGCCTGTTTCGACTAAGTCGCGAATCATCGCGATCGTGCCATAAACGGCGCGACCGACCCGACAGGTTAGCCCAATAATTTCGCCTTTACGGTTGCGAATGGCACTGATACGATGCAAGGTTCGTTC
Organism: Pseudanabaena sp.; assembly: GCA_043786935.1. Classification (GTDB taxonomy): domain Bacteria; phylum Cyanobacteriota; class Cyanobacteriia; order Pseudanabaenales; family Pseudanabaenaceae; genus Pseudanabaena. Next base: position 9,238 of record JAYVVP010000319.1, read on the forward strand.
GATGCCCGCCCGATTGTCGCCCCCAAATTCACCGACTTGCTGCACACAAAGCGCCAAATCTTCTCTAGTAATCGTGTCATCAGTCAAATATTTAGTGCTATCAAAATAACGCGCCTCAGGCAATCTGCCTAAGTCCATCACAATTTCAACAAGTTGGTCTAACCCGCCGCATAGTTCGACGCTGCTTTTGATACGTGGTGGCAAAATATCGAGGAATTGATCGAGATTGTCGGTAACTTGTTTGCGGATTGAGTCCATTAGGCTTTTAAGGTTTTACAGTTAGGTTTAATTTTTTAATTTAACTTTTTAAGAAATAGTGAATACGATCGCATCAAATACTTCTTTAAATGGTTTTAATTTGCGACACGAGTTGACGCGCGATCCCTACGGCTTGCCAGAGCAGATCAGGACGTTCTTCGAGGCGATCGGGGATTTCTTGTCCCACACCTTCTAAGAAATCGGTCACGATTTTGCGAGCATAACTGCCATAGGCAACACCTGCCGCCGCTATACCTGCTTTACGAAGTTTGGTGACAGTGCTGTCATTTGTACCACCCGCCAGTTGCACGAAGCCCATCGGCAACTGAAAATCTAGTACTTTCTGACCTAGTTGCAAAGCTGCACGAGTTGCGCCGTCTCCAATATCGCCACTCATCGGTCTGCCATCGGTCTGCCAGATCAGCGATCGCGGTCTCGGATTCATACCTTCGAGCAAAGACATCAGGTATTCGCGCAAATCTTCGCAGTCTGGAAAACTGACCGCAACTAATTTGAGTTTAGGGATAATCGGACTTAAACGCTGCCAAAATGTGGCAAATTCTTTAGTGCGATTCGGCTGAGTATGAATTTCAATCGCATTAACTGACTGGTTAAGCACTTGATCAAAAATATCTTCAGGGACATAAACCTGTTCGCGAGTATGAATAATCTGCACTGGACATAGCGGCAAGCAACGACCGCACCCATAACAAAGATTTGGCATAACCCCATTGTAATCATTACTAAACTGGATTGCCGTGGTGGGGCATACTTTTCCACAAGGTTTACTACAATCAATTGGACAAAGCTCAGAATCAAAAACCGCTTTCCGAAAATGTGGGTCTTCGCCATCATTAAAACTAACCATCACTAAAGGCGATCGCATCTTTACATTCACATTTACTGCTATAGCCGCCGCGATTCCCTCACGCGCCGCCGCGATTGTGGCAGGATCAGGAGCCATATCGATGCAATCTGCTCCTGCTAGCGTATAAATTAGGGCTAGATTGCGAATTGCTGGTAAATGCTGATAACTAGCACCACAGATGAGCTTAAACCACTGATGCGATCGGAGAGATTCAAGTTCTATTTCCATAATTTCAAATACTAGTAGGCTCTAACTACCTTGAATGTAGTCAAAATCTGAAAATATTTCTGAATGTATTGAAAAGACTTCTTGCTTTTTTGGGATTATTACAATCATAAATCTATTAGATTTTTCTTCATTTTACTACTTGTATAGGCGATCGCTAATTTAGCAAAACGATTACAGTAGTCTCAAATTCAAAAAAGGTACTAAGGGAGACAAAGCAACTTTTCTTAATCGTGGGGCAACCGAGTAATTAGTTCACGCGCTCGCTAACTGTTTCCGTTATAAACTTTTTTAATATAAGCAGCTAGTTTTTCATGAATTTAGAGACAATCACTCCAGCAGACAATATAATTTTGATTGAAGTTGCGGCGGATCTGCCCAAATCTGAGCGGATTGATCGCTTTTTAGCCCATCAACTTACTGACCTATCCCGATCGCGGATTCAAGTATTAATTGATGATGGCTATGTCACCGTTAATGATGTTATCTGTAATAACAAAAAGAACTTAATCAAAGCAGGCGATCGCATTCAGTTAACTACGCCAGTTGCGACACCGCTTGATTTGATCGCTCAAGAGATTCCCTTAGATGTTCTCTATGAAGATGAGCATTTGATTGTGATTAATAAACCTGCGGGACTAGTGGTTCATCCTGCGGCGGGACATGCAGATGGAACCTTAGTTAATGCTCTATTAGCACATTGTACAGAGCTATCTGGTATAAATGGAACTCAGCGACCAGGGATTGTCCATCGTTTGGATAAAGATACAAGTGGCGTGATGGTGGTAGCAAAAAGCGATCGCGCTCATCAAGATTTGCAAGCACAGATTCAAGCGAAAATGGCGCGGCGTGAGTATTTAGCGATTGTGCGCGGAGTTCCCAAGAGCGATTCTGGTGTAATTGATGCGCCGATCGCTCGGCACAAAAGCGATCGCAAAAAAATGGCAGTGGTTGACAACGGACGTAAAGCGATTACCCATTGGCAAATAGTAGAACGCTTGGGACATTACACATTAGTTAAATTTGATTTGGAAACAGGGCGTACTCATCAAATTCGTGTCCATTCCGCGCACATGGGTTGGGCGATCGCTGGTGATCCAGTTTATGGACATCCTAACAAAGAGATATCTCAATATATTATTGGTCAGGCTCTTCACGCATGGAGACTTACCTTTACGCATCCAGTTTCAGGCGAATTGATTCAAAATATCGCTCCCTTACCAGAAGGTTTTGAGAAGCTATTGATATCTTTGCGCCATAGCTACGGGCATTCTTAAACTTCAAAAAGATAGAAAGCGCGAAACATTCTCTATCCTTTTTGAGTTTTGATTTTTCTAAAGTGAAAAACTTTGCCAAGGTAAATCGCTTCTGCCATTTAACAGCAAATCTTTTGTGATTTGAGCCGTTACAGGAGCCATCATCACCCCATTGCGATAATGTCCGATTGCCATCAAAATATGGGGATAGTCTGGCACAAAACCTAAGATTGGCGCTTGATTGGCAAATGGTCTAGGGCGATCGCCTGCCCACGTTTCTAAAACTTCAGCCTGTTTAAAAGTAGGACACCATGCGATCGCTTGTTCTAGCAATAACGATACATTCGCCTGACGCGGTAGTTCATCGTACTCAAATTCTATAGTTGCGCCTAGCCAATATTGATCATTACCTAAAGGCACAATATTAATATCAGAGTGATCCTCATTTTCGGCATTGATGACGGTTTGTAAATTGAGATGAGGGACTTTTACGCGCAGGGCTTGACCGCCAACAGGTTGTAGCAGAACTTGCTCTTTATTTTTTAGGAAAGGCGTGAGCAAAGAATTACTGCCTAAACCTGCTGTAATTACAATGCGATCGCTAGTCAAATCTTCTAAATTATTAACTGGCGTATTCCAGTAAAACTTCACCCCATTTTGAGTCGCCGCCTCAACTAACGCATTTACCAACTGAGTTGGATGCACAGCCCGATCGCATAGGCTCAGTAATCCACCATCAGTTTGCCATTGTGAGAATTGTTGAGAAATTTCTTCTCTACCTAGCCATCGCAACTCAAATCCTTGCTCTTTACGAATCTCGATTAGCGATTGCGCTTTGGTTACACCTATCGGCGATCGATATAGACTTAAGATCCCGTTGCGGTTGTAGAGAATATTATGGTTTGTTTGGGCGGTTAATTCAGCAATTAGGCGATCGTACACGCTTAAACTAGCTAAGCGTAGCTTCACTAAGTTCCCTTTCGCCTTAGAGCTAGAAGCTGCCATTAGTACACCTAAAGCTGTCCCCGTCGCCCCTGTTGCAGGGTGAGAATTCGCCTCAACTACCGTCACATTTAGCTCGGTTTTGCTTAGTTCATAAGCTAGCGTGGCTCCGATCACACCGCAGCCAATAATAGTGACAGTGGTCATGAAAATATTAAAAAAGTTAGGTTTATGAAGATCAAGATTCTCTGCTACTTACTATCATGATTTTTAGTATAGCAATCCTAAATTATTTAAGAGAAGCTTCGACTACGCTCAGCTATCTGTATACGCTGGCTGAGTGTAGTCGAAGCCAATATTCTTACATTCCATTTAGGATTGCTATGTGCATACTTATTCGCAATATTAGAAAGTCAATGCTAAACTTTTGCAATAAATTGAAATAAGTGCAAATCGTGTAGAACTTGCAGTCAAAATTTTATATCCTTACAAAACTTTTATATCAAACCTGTGATTACGCTCAACCTGCTGCATCCTATCGAATCTACTCCTATCCAAACGTGGAAATTTGAATCTGAGTCTGTAATTCGGATCGGGCGATCAGGTGATAATGACGTGATTTTATATAGCTCTGTCGTCTCTCGCTATCATGTCGAACTACACCGTCATGCGCTGCATTGGGAGATCGTAAATATTGGTGCGAATGGGATATTTGTCAATGATCAACAAATCGAAAAAGAACGAGTAAAAGATGGTTTAACCATTCGACTGGCGACAACTGGGCCGAAACTGCAAATCTTATTAAGTAGGTGGACGAAATTAATTACACAAATAAATAGCGGGAACGATTAATTAGCCTTGGCTAGATGTATAAACAATTCTGCACATATGCTTAGATGGATCAGAAGCACATACACCTTCACCTCGCGAAGCTGCTACTAAAATTGAAGCATCAGTTAAGCCAACTGATGGTCGCCCTACATTTCTGCCACGCAAATAATTTTTTGATAATTTTTTAACAGCAAATAAAGGCTAAGCAAAGTGCATATGTAGTTTTTATTGAAATGCGATCGCCAATATCGTATTATCATAGACTTGGCATAATTTGACACTCGCTGACAGTGTTGCCAAAAAATGTTTTGTGATTTCTAGATATATTCAATCTAGGCATATTTAATCTAGGCATATTTAATAATGAAGGTTACTTTAGAGAAGCTTCCCGCTAGTCAAATTGGTTTTGACATTCAAGTCGAAGGAGCAAAGTCTCAAGCAATATACGATCGCATCGTCAAAGACTTGACGCGCACGATGCAAGTCCCTGGTTTTCGTAAAGGCAAAGCTCCTACTCAGCTTGTATTGAGACAAGTTGGTAGTCAGCGACTCAAAGTAAATGTACTCGAAGAGTTGTTAGAAAAAACTTTAAACGATGCCCTAGCAGAAAATAAAGAAGTTAAAGATAAAGCTCTGGGCGGTTTTCAACTGATTACTAATATGGAAACTCTTGTCCTCACCTTCACACCTGGTCAAGATGTATCTTTTAAAGCCGCAATCGACGTTGAGCCAGAAGTTACCCTCAGCAAATATCAAGATTTCGTAGTCAAGGCTGAAGAAATTAAGCCTGATCTTAGTGAAGTTGATCGCACATTTCGCGAATTTCAAGTCCGTAAATCAACCCTTGTACCCGTCGAAGATCGCGCTGTCGAACTAAATGATGTGGTCACAGTTGATCTAAAAGTTTTAGATCTTGCCACAGGTGAAGAATTGCCTGATGCGGGTGAAGAAAATTTTCAGGTAGAGGTTGATGAAAAAGTATTTATCCCTGAAGTTGTCAAGGCGATCATTGGCGCAGCGATCGACCAAGTCATTGAAGTCGAATCAGTTTTTCCTGAAGAATATTACCCTGAAGAATATGTCGGTAAGGAAATCAAGTATGTAGTAACGATCAAATCACTCAAAGGTCGCGAACTTCCTGATCTTGATGATGAATTTGCTCAATCGATCAGTGATAAGCAAACGATCGCTGAACTACGAAAAATGCTCGAAAAGCGCATAATTGATGAAGCTGAGTCCAAAACCCAAGCCAATAAAGAACGTGCTGTGCTAGATGCGCTTACTGCCGAACTTGAAGTAGATTTGCCTGTAACGCTTTTACAGCAAGAACTAGAGTATCTAGTAAAACAACAAGCCAGCTATTTGCAAGAACGCGTCGATCCTGCGATGGCAAAGCAATTGTTTACCAAGGAATTGGTAGAAGAAATGCGTAGACTAAATCAGCCTGAAGCAGTTAATCGTCTCAGACGCAAAGTTTCCCTTGATGAAATTGGTAGACAAGAAAACCTCACTGTGGACGAAGCTGAACTCAATGAAAGAGTTGCTAACACTCTAGAAGCTCTTAAAGATAAAAATATCGATCCTGCGCGGCTAAAGAGCTTGATTCATGAAGAGATGATGACCGAAACCGCAGTGGCTTGGTTAATTGCCCATTGTCAGATTGAGTTAGTTGAGCAAGGATCGCTCAAGCCACCCACCGAAACTCTAGAAACAGTCTCAGCCTCAATTGATGATGCAAATGTCATAACTGTCGATGCAACGTCGGTCGAAGCTTAAAAAAATTGAGAGGAGCGCGACGCGCTCCTCTCAATTTTTAATGATAGAAGCACTTTGCAGGATGTTTGCAATGCAATCTCAGCATTGTTTCAAATCGCGTAAAATAGTATGGCGGTATACCACTACGATTTTTGAGGCATAATAGTTTTCGGATAGGTATGGTCAATTCCAAGATGTCTTGGGTTAACGCATCAAAATCAGGGTGAAATCAAACGTATGTTTTCTTTATCTAGCCAATTAATATCAAATCAATTAGCGATCGCCTCGACTCAAAATCAAGTCGTGCCGATGGTCGTAGAACAGTCAGGTAAAGGCGAAAGAGCGTTTGATATCTTTTCGCGTTTACTGCGAGAGCGGATTGTGTTTTTAGGGTCACAAGTAGATGACACAACCTCAAACCTGATCATGTCGCAGCTTTTATTTTTAGAAGCTGAAGATCCCGAAAAAGATATTTATCTCTATATCAATTCCCCCGGTGGTTCGGTCTATGCAGGCATGGCGATTCTTGACACCATGAATCACGTTCGTCCAGACGTCTGTACCATTTGTATGGGGCTAGCCGCCAGTATGGGAGCATTTCTGTTGTCGGCTGGTGCTAAAGGCAAGCGTATGTCTTTACCTAATTCTCGGATCATGATTCATCAGCCGCTAGGTGGCGCTCAGGGGCAAGCCGTTGATATTGAGATTCAAGCACGAGAAATTTTGTATATCAAGCGATCGCTCAATGAGATGTTATCTGAACAAACAGGCAAGTCTTTTGCCCAAATTGAGGAAGATACTGAGCGCGATTTCTTTATGTCGCCTACAGAAGCTCAAGAGTATGGTTTGATTGATCGCGTTTTAACTAATACCAGCAGCCTCCAGCCATCTGTCCTCTCCCTAGTCTAGTTCTTGCGACATACCACATCGAGATAGCTTATTATGCCCAGTAAATATGACTCTCATCTTAAATGTTCTTTCTGTGGTAAGTCGCAGGAGCAGGTACGCAAGTTAATTGCTGGACCAGGGGTATACATTTGCGACGAGTGTGTAGATTTATGTAATGAAATCCTTGACGAAGAGTTGTTTAATAGCGCTCCACCACAAGCCGCACAACGCAAAGATCCTGTCAACGAAAAGCGTAAAACCAAAACTGCGGCAAATCTTAATCTCAGTCAGATTCCTAAGCCCCGCGATATCAAGCGCTATCTAGATGAGAATGTAGTTGGTCAGGACGAAGCTAAAAAAGTTTTGTCTGTGGCGGTGTATAACCACTACAAACGCCTGAGTTTCATCGAATCAGCAGCAAAAGGTCAGCCTGAAGATGGCATCGAACTGCAAAAATCCAACATTTTATTGATTGGCCCTACAGGTTGCGGTAAGACTCTCTTAGCACAAACCTTAGCCGAAATGCTAGATGTGCCTTTTGCGGTTGCTGATGCCACGACCCTGACTGAAGCGGGCTATGTCGGCGAAGACGTAGAAAACATTTTACTGCGGCTATTACAAGTCGCCGATCTTGATGTCGAAGAGGCGCAGCGCGGCATTATTTATATTGATGAAATCGATAAAATTGCGCGTAAGGGGGAAAATACTTCAATTACCCGCGATGTGTCAGGTGAAGGCGTACAGCAAGCTTTATTAAAAATGCTAGAAGGGACGATCGCAAATGTACCGCCTCAAGGTGGTCGTAAGCATCCTTACCAAGATTGCATTCAGATTGATACCAAAAATATTTTGTTTATTTGCGGTGGTGCATTTGGTGGACTTGAAAAGTCCATTGAGCAGCGTATTGGCAAAAAATCGATGGGCTTTGTGCAGCAAGGAGAGGCGATCCCGCGTGAAAAACGTACTGCCGAAATCCTTAAAAATGTCCAACCCGATGATCTGGTCAAGTTTGGGATGATTCCTGAGTTTATCGGTCGCGTGCCTGTAATGGCAGTAGTCGATCCTTTAGACGAAAAAACGCTCGTAGCAATCTTGACGGAACCTCGCAGCGCTCTGATTAAGCAATATCAAAAGCTCTTGAAAATGGATAATGTCCAACTTGAGTTTCAACCTGATGCAGTACAGGCGATCGCCAAGGAAGCCTATCGTCGTAAAACGGGGGCGCGGGCTTTGCGCGGTATCGTTGAGCAGTTGATGTTAGACATGATGTATGAGTTGCCTTCTCGCAAAGATGTAACAAAATGCTTGATTACTCGCGATATGGTCGAGAAATTATCAACAGCCGAGATTTTGCAACATCCCGCATCAATGCCTAAGCCTGAATCGGCATAAAGATTAGTAAAAAAGCTCGCGAGGCGAGCCTTTTTATTTTGGTTAGTATGATGGAAAGACAGATTAGCTTTGATTGGAGGATTAGAAATAGTCATGGATAGCAATAATTTGCTTAAGCAGTTACTAATGCTTGGTGTTGGTACGACCTCGATGATGTTAGAAAAGATGAAAGAAGCTAGTGAAGAATGGGTTAAAGACGGTAAAATCGACCCTGATCAAGCTTCAGAATTTCTTAATGATATTGCTAGTCGTTTAAAGTCAGAGCAGGGAAATCTGGAAACCTTAATTCAGCGTCAAATCCGTAATGTGATGCAAGATTTGGGCGTGCCTCGTCAAAACGAAATGGATGAATTGCGTGGACGGATTGATCGCCTTGAACGTCAATTTAGAGAATTAGAAAATAAACAATGGCGATAATTATTAAGGACGCTAATTAATGGATGTTGCAGGAATTCTCTATTTAGTGGGAACGCCGATTGGTAATTTGGAGGATATGACTTTTCGAGCGATCGCTACGCTCAAACAGGTTGATTTAATCGCCGCAGAGGATACACGCCATACGGGTAAGCTTTTGCATCATTTTGGTGTGGAAACTCCGCAAACCAGTTATCACGAACATAATGCTTATAAGCGTGTACCTGAGTTGGTTGAGAAGTTGCAGCAAGGGATGTCCATCGCTTTAGTTACTGATGCAGGGATGCCCGCAATTTCTGACCCAGGTGTAGAACTTGTGCAAGGTTGTATTGCGGCAGGAGTGAGGGTTGTGCCAATTCCCGTAGTGACAGCAGGTATAGCAGCTCTAACTGCTTCTGGTTTTGCAACGCAATATTTTGGATTTGATGGTTTTTTGCCAATTGATAAAAAAGAACGACGCGATCGCTTAGCAACTTTGCGGATGGAAACTCGCACGATGATTTTGTATGAAGCACCGCATCGGATATTACGTACTCTTGAAGATTTAGCCGAAAGTTTAGGAAAAGAACGTAAAATTGCGATCGCTAGAGAATTAACCAAACTGCATGAAGAATTTTGGAGAGGTTCGATAGAAGATGCGATTAAGCATTTTACTGTTCACGCGCCAAAGGGTGAATTTACACTGGTTTTAGAAGGAGCAGAGCCTAGTTTGAAACCTATTTGGACAGAAAATATCATTTTGACAGAATTACAAAATCTGATGGCTTCAGGAATCTCTCGATCAGAAGCTAGTCGCCAATTAGCAGAACTCGCAGAATTACCACGCCGTCAAATTTATCAGCTAGCACTAACGCTAACCGAATAGTTTTAAATCTTTGCTTTTTAATCTTTGATTTCTTCTAAGCATCATGGTAATTGCTAACATCTGCAAAGATATTAAACAAATTTAGCTCTTTCTTGCTCTATTTGCTTTGCTACTGTCATTGCTGAATAACTAACTCCTGCGGTTCCTTCCCCTGGGTGGGTTGAGTCGCCGACTAGCCAAATATTTTTGAGTGGAGTGCGATTAGCAAAACCAAAAGGACCAAAGGTTGAAACGCGCATGCCTACACCACCAACGATGCCACGATCGCGTCCTGTGTAGCGCTCAAAAGTTTGTGGCGTGGCAGCTTCGACATGAATAATTATCTGCTCGTTGAGATCAAAATATTCGCTTAACTGCGCGATCGCCCGTTCTGTAAACTTCTGCTTGAGAGCTTGATAATCTTCGCCGCCATACCAAACTTCGGCAGCCGTAAACTCAGAAGCAATAATCGTGGCTCTTCCTAATGGAGCGCGTCCATCGCCTTCTTTGCTGACTGAGACAAATAGAGAATGCGGTTTATCCCCAGCTTCTAAAAACTGCAAATGCGGTGGACAATTTTCTGGAATCGCCGCGCGATCTACACCTAAATAGACAACAAATGCAACTGAAGCAGGCTTAAGATTAGCGACGCGCTTAGCATAACCTTTGGGAACTTGATCACCTAAAAGCTGCACAAAATTATTCACGGTCACATTCGCAACTACATGATCTGCTTCATCCCACCAAGTTTCTTTTGTTCTTAAACTTTTTACTTTCACCTTTTTACTTTTACCTTGATCAGCGATCGCAGTAACTTGATGTTGCATCAAAACTTTGCTACCATCGCGCTCAATGCTTTCAATCAGGCGATCGCTTAAAACTTGCATACTACCTTGAAGATGAAATAGCCCCAAAGGCGTTTGTGAAACTGCCAAAGCTGTCGCTGCATAAAGCAAAGCCGTCTCTTCAGCATTTACCTGTGAATAGAGCTTGAGTTGTAGATCGAGAAATGTCCGCAAACGGCGATCGCTAGCTAGCCCAAAACCGCGCAAAGCATCGCCTACAGTCGAGAATGTATAAGGGACTGTCCCTAAAGTATCTAGCCGTAGAGCTTTGAGCAACTGCCAAGCATCCCAAACATTACGCGGCGGCAAAATCGGATCGCGCCCCTGAAATCGCCAACTTCGCCAAAATAAATCTTCCAAAAATTGCCAGAATGGTTCGCTATTTGGAAATTGTCTTTGACGTTCAGCTTGCCATTTTTGGCGATCGCGCCAGACATTAATCGGTTCGCGCTCATTTGGCAAAAATACCGCACAAGCAGGATCGCAATATGTCGCTTCAGGAATCTCGATTTCTAATTCTTTAAAAATGCGATCATGAATGCCGCCAGCTTCTAGTCCTGCAACCTGTGTTGCCCCAACATCAAATGTAAATCCACGCCGTTTAAATGTCGATGCACAACCACCCGCAACAATAGCCAGATCATAAACAATCACTGCATAGCCACGCTTCGCTAATAAAGCTGCCGCCGTTAAGCCGCCAATTCCCGCCCCGATCACACTAATTTTTTGTTTGGATTTACTCAACACTGGATATATCTGAATTAATAATTCTTAATCTAGTCTAAGCGATTAGTCCAAGCGATCGCTCTGATATGGGCAATTTCTCTCTATGCAGCTTGTAAAACTGGAATCGCCTGAAATTTTTGGCGTTTGGGCAATGGCTCACCTTTTTCTATGGCAGTTTCCACTAGCAGTTCAATCACTTCTTGAGCATTTTGGACTGCTTCTAAATAAGTGTTGCCATGGGTGCAGGGCTGCATGACATTTATAAATTCAGGTAAAAATACAACAAAGCAATTATCTTCATCAGACCATTGAATTAGAATTGTGTATTGCATAATTTTTATTCCTCTGTATCTAGTTTTTTTAGTTCTTCTAATGCTTCATTAATCTGCTTTTCTAAGTAGGTTTTAGCATCATTCCCATCTTTACCTGAAATAACGATTTTTCGTAACAATTTAGGATGTGACCACTTAGAATGACTACCTTTTGCCGATTCGCTAGTAAATCCTGACTTCAGCAACATACTTTTTAATTCTCGAATCTTTTTCGGCATAACAACTTGCTCATAGCCTATGTAGATATTTTAATAGATCGCCATGATTACCTTGGGCGGGACATTAAGTAAATCCTGCTTTAAGAAGTATGGATTTATATCGTAATTTAGCCTAAGCGATCGCACCATTGGCGAATATTTTTCTCTAGTTCTTGAATATCTTCAGGACAAAGTTGCCGAATGCGATCGTAACGTTTAGCTGCCTCTTCAGCGAGGAGACCTCTGCCCTGACAACGTGCTTCTAATAGCGATCGCTGTTCTGCAAATCTCATGAAATAACTTGTTTTGGATTTTCTCTCAGCACAAATTTCTGACCATTTCCAGATTTTAGGAAGATCTTCACATCCTGCTAAAACCCACACTTCTAATTCTTGCCAAGCATTTTCACCAAGAAATTTTTTCGGGCTTTGGTACTTCTCTGATAAAAATTCCTGTGCTTTCTTTTCAAGTCCATCAAGCTTTGCTCGTCGATCTTCATTACCATCGCGATCAACACATACTAAAAACAGATCGGTCATACCTCCATATCTTTCCAAAATTTCTTGAATCTTTTCCCATCTCAGTGCTTCAGCATGACCTCGTAGACGGGGATTTTTACAGACTGTAACTTTTGCTTTAGGCTTACCGATCGCTACCATCATCGCTCTTACAGTCGGTAGCACCATACTCTCATCATTGACAAAATCTTCAAGAATAATCAGAACATTCATGCGTCCTGCACCTCTTCATCTTCGAGGAAGTACATCGCATCTTCTAGCCAACCTGAATCTAGTAAGCTCGATAATCCATCATTAGCAACAAGTTCCCTTGCATTGGGAATGTCCATTATTTTGGTGATGCGTGACTCGGCGCGATCGCCTATTCGATACATCAAAGATGCATATTCGAGGTTGGCAGGGCTTAGGAAATTTAACAAAAGTGGCGAATGAGTGGTGATCACAATTTGCATTGAGCCATTAGCTACTTCTTGTTCCATTAGTTGCAGCAGCAAGCTCAAACGATTGGGATGAATGCAGTTTTCAGGTTCTTCAAAAAAGTAAAAACGCGATCGCTGATTACCTAAAAGCGCCGCCAGTAATCCTAAAAATCGTAATGTCCCATCCGATGCACTATGAGCTGTTGTCTTCTGTCCGCTAGCCTCTTCTATTCTCAGTAAAACTTTGCCTGTAAAGTCCTCTGGAAAATCAAAATCCTTCGCATCCATTGGCGTTAATGCTTGCAACCAATCCAATAAA